>JAIXVK010000076.1 GCA_027483085.1 Comamonadaceae bacterium
AGCGCCTGATCGAGCTGTCTTTGGAGAACAACCGCGACCTGCGTGTAGCGGCCCTCAATATCGACGCCACCCGCGCCAAGCTGCAAGTGGCGCGCGCCGACCAGCTGCCTACGGTGAATGCCGGCATCAACGGCAGCCGCGGCCCGGCTGCCAGCGGCGCCATCACCAGCAGCTATACCGCGGGCCTGAGCGTGACCGCCTATGAGCTGGACTTTTTTGGCCGTGTGCGCGCCCTGAGCCAAGCGGCCCAGTCGCAACTGCTGGCTTCTGAGGAAGCCCGCAAAACAGTGCAGATCAGCCTGATTGCGTCGGTGGCAAACACCTACCTCACGCTCTTGGCCGACGACGAACTGCTGCGCGTGACCCGCGAAACACTCAAAACGCGGCAAGAGAGCCTGCGCCTGATGCAGCTGAAATACGACAACGAAGCCGCCTCCAAGCTGGACCTGAGCACCGCCCAGAGCCTGCTGGAAGCTGCCAAGGTGTCGCTGGCCCAACAAACCCGCCAACGCGCCACCGACGAAAGCGCCCTGGTCTTGCTGGTGGGCCAGCCCTTGCCGGCCGACCTGCCTGCAGGCTTAGGGCTAGCAGAGCAAGGCTTCTTGAGCGACCTGCCGGCCGGTGTGCCGTCAGAGCTGCTGGTGCGCCGCCCTGATGTGCGCCAGGCCGAGCAAAACCTGCTCGCGCTGAACGCCAACATCGGTGCTGCCCGCGCAGCGTTCTTCCCGCGCATTACGCTCACTGCCAGCGCCGGCGTAGCTAGTAGCGACTTGGACACCTTGTTCAGCAACGGCACCAGCGCTTGGACCTTTGTGCCCCAGTTGCTGATGCCCATCTTTGATGCAGGCCGCAACAGGGCCAACCTCGAGACCGCCAAGGTGAACAAGGACATCGCCATCGCCCAGTACGAAAAAGCCATTCAGACCGGCTTCAAGGAAGTGGCCGATGCATTGGCCGGCCGCGCCACCCTGGGCGAGCAACTGCAAGCCCAGACCGCGCAGCTCAACGCCACCCAGACCACCATGCAACTGACTGACCTGCGCTTCAAAGCCGGTGCGGCCAGCTCGTTTGAGGTGCTGGAGGCGCAGCGCTCGCTGTTCGCAGCCCAACAGGCGCAAGTGCAGGTGCAAACCCAGCAACTGCAAAACCTAGTGACCTTGTACAAGGTGCTGGGCGGTGGATGGACTGAAGCTGCCGACGTGCAAAAAACAGCCCAGCCTTAAAGCAAAAATGGGCGCTAGCGCCCGTGGAATATGCGCAAGTAGCTCCTGAATCAGGAGCACTTGTGAGCAAGCGTAAATCACCCGATTGGGGGATAGGCACCCAAGCCCGCAGTCCATAGACTGCGGGCTTTCTTTTTGCCAGAAGCCCTTGCACACATGACACGCATCGCCACCACTGCCCTCGCCCTGCTCCTAGTGAGCACCCTTGCCCAAGCCGGCGACAACATCCGCCCCGACCACGGCATGTGGGTGGGTGTCACCAAGCTGTCAGTGGATCGCACCAACTGGCGCACCATGAGCGACAAACGTGGCTGCCTGACCAAGGAAGACGCGACCGACTGGGAAAGCAACGCACGCCGCCAGATTGCAGTGGCGCAATGCTCGGTACAGAGCCTGACCGTGAGCATGGGCAAGATCAGTGGCACCATCAGCTGTGCCACCGACACCCAAGTGCAGATGAAAGTGGACGGCCGCTACGACAACCGCAGCTACGACATTGACTTGGTCTCCACCAGCACCATCATGATGCCGCCCGCCGCCGGCGGCCAGGCAGTCCCCGTCAAGCTTTACGGCAAGTGGACCGGGCGGATGGTGGGGGTTTGTTCTTAATGAAATTGAGCTCTAGCGCAGGTGGAGTTTGCGCTGGTAGCTATTGATTTAGGAGCAAGTTGCGGGAGGCAAGGATGTCGGCTTTAGGCTGAAAGCAGTCGTTAACGTTGGCGCTGTGCGGCGGGCAGCATACGCCGCGAAGCGGCAACCTGTTGCTGCCTGTCCGATACGAGCAACCTGTTAACTGGCAATTCCACTTCCCAACTCCGTGCAACGCACTCGAACGTCTCGTCTTTGAAATAGAAGAGATAGTGCTCCATGCTGCCACTGCCCGTCTCTGGTTGCACGACGGACCAGTCGTTCGGGGCAAGAAGAATGTCGGAGTCCCCGGCCAGTTGATAGAACTCGCCCCACTGAGGTACGAGCTTGCTAAATCGACACTGGCCCATGTACCAGCCCTCATCGTTTGTCGGGCCAATGCGGTAGCGCTGGCATGACTTGAAGCGAATTGTGGCTTTCGTGCCTTCAGTGAACTCAGGGAACTGGAAGGCGTTCACAAAGAAAGTGACAACGACATCGCCATCAACAACCGTTACGTGAGGTTCAGGTGAATTTGGATCGGCATTCCAGCCGTGGTTGAGTTGAACGAATGTCGTCATTGCAAGTTAACGTTGGAGGCAACCGGACGCAGACCGGCAGGCTGCGCCTGCCGGTCTGCGTCCGTGCTGGCCGACTTGTTAGACATCGCTTCACGTGGTATAGGCAGACAAATCTCTACTGCATAAAGTAAGCATGCCTATATACGGAAGCGGCGATAGCCACGATGGCACAAGGCGCCACCAATATGAGCCCTGCCTCCCATGTTTTCAGCGGCTTGAGGAATGGAATAAATAACAGGAAGAATGGAACTAGCACGAAGACGGGCAGAACTTTCCGGACCTCCGCTGCGAACAGATGCGTACCCGAGGAATTTCCGCCATGAGCTTCGAGAGCGCGATTAATGCGCCTCCACTGCTCAGAGGAGATTGCACTACCCGGAGTCTCGTCGAGGATCTGCTTAGCGCTAGCAGGCCAAGCATCAGTGTTTATCTGGACACCGCCACTAAAGCCGAAGAAAGAAATCATCAAGGCAACCAAAAAAGCGCCAAGTGAAAGGAAGGCGGCTTTTACTAAAGCAACCGAACGCGGGTTTTGTTCTTGATAGTACACAGTCGCGGTGATGTCTAACGTAATGTATGCCGCAAAACCTGCGGGATATTCTTGAGGCTGCCGGATAAACTGGGCGCCAATTGCGCTGGAAAGCCTTTCGCAGTCTCAATTTCCGAAATATTCATGTGCGTTTGTACAGGTATAAAAATTCCGACAAACCCCGCACTTTGTAAGTAATGGATGAGCCTTTGATTTCACGATTTTTGCGCCTCAAAACCAGCTTGAACATCCCCCAATCAGGTGTTTTTTGAACGTCGGCTTCCGCTGCAAAGCTGAGACGTCTTCAGGCTGAAAGCAGTCGTTCAATACCTATATTTAAGACCAGATGCATTTCGTCCTACGGATACCAAAC
>JAIXVK010000157.1 GCA_027483085.1 Comamonadaceae bacterium
CCGTGTGGTGATGCTCGGCATGCTTGATGCGGTACAGGGCTGGGTCGCGCATGTTCAGATTGGGGCTGGCCATGTCGATCTTGGCGCGCAGCACCATCGATCCATCGGCGTGTTTGCCATCGCGCATTTCGCGAAAGCGGGCCAGGTTTTCAGCGGGCGTGCGGGTGCGGAAAGGGCTGTCCACACCGGGCTTGCCGAAGTCGCCACGGTTCACGCGCATTTGCTCGGGCGTTTGCTCGTCCACATAGGCGTGGCCGGCTTCAATCAGCGCCTCGGCGGCGCGGTACATAAAGTCGAAGTAGTCGCTGGCCTGGTAGGGGGCTACGCTGTAGTCGCCCTGGCTGCCGTTCCAGTCAAAGCCCAGCCACTTCACCGCGTCGATGATGCTGTTGACGTATTCGGTGTCTTCTTTTTCGGGGTTGGTATCGTCAAAGCGCAGGTGGCACACGCCACCGTAGTCGCGCGCCAAACCAAAGTTGATGCAGATGCTCTTGGCGTGGCCTACGTGCAGGTAGCCGTTGGGCTCGGGCGGAAAGCGGGTGCGGATTTTGGCGGGGTCGGGCTCGCCGGCAGCGTGGTGGGCGGCGTCGCCGGGGGTGCCGGCCCAGCGGCGTTGGGCGTAGGTGCCTTTTTCGAGGTCAGATTCGATGATCTGGCGCAAAAAGTTGCTGGGCTTGACGGTGTCGGTAGCTGTGTTCGCGGGGGTGGGGGTGCTCATTCGCAGATTTTAGACGCCGCATCTTGCGTCTCGCCCCGCGGGGGTGCCTGACGGGCTTGTGTAAGCGGAGTTCGTTACTATGTGCTTGTTACATTTTTAACAATTTATAGGATCTGATGGTTGACTCGAATGGCATGGCGGTGAGCTCGTATTTCGCAGAAGACCTGGCTCGCCTGTACGAGCAGTCGCCCTTGCATGTGGTGTTGTATGACCCGCAAGACATGGTGCGCTACGCGAATCCGGCGCACTGCATTGACTTTGCCATGGCGAGGGATGTGTCCATGTCTTGGACTGACATGATGCGCCACAGCTATGCCAACAACGTGGGCCCGAATATCCAGACCAGTGATTTCGAGGCGTGGCTCACCTCGGCCAAGTCGCGGCGGGGCAAGCTGCCGTTTCGCTGCTTTGAGGGCGATTTGCGCAGTGGCCATTGGATGTACATCACCGAAACCATGGACGACCGGGGTTGGATTTTGAGCGTGGGCTTTGACATTACCGCCCTGCGCGCCAACGACCGCTCGCTGCGCCAGGCGCGCGATGGCGCTTTGCGCGCCGCCCAGGTGGACGCGCTCACCGGCGTGAGCAGCCGCGCCCATGTGCTCGAGCAGCTTGATTTGCGGCTCAACCAGTTGCGCGGCAACCAGCAGCCTTGCGGTTTGGTGCTGCTGGACTTGGATTACTTTAAAAAGATCAACGACACCTATGGCCACAACGCGGGGGACGAGGTCTTGCAGCGTTTTGCCCGCTTGGTGGTGAGCTCGCTGGGGCGCAACGACGGGTTTGGCCGTATCGGGGGCGAGGAGTTTTTGCTGCTATTCCCCCAAGCCACCCCTGCTGAAATGGAGGCCAAGGTGCAAGCCATCTTGGAGCTGGTGCGCGAGTCGTCGCCCTTGCCTGAGGTGCCGCGCTTTCACCACACCTGCTCTGCCGGCTTGACCATGTTGGACCCTGCCCTGAGCAGTATTGAAAACATGCGCAATGCCGACCGCGCGCTCTACGCCGCCAAGGGCGCGGGCCGTGACCGGCTGATGTGGGCCTGAGCCTTAGGCCAAAGCCTTTTTCTTCAGGTGTGGTTCCAGCCGGTGAGCTGCACCAGGCGCTCCAGGGCAAAGGCGCCTAGCACCGAGTTGCCTTTGGCGTCCAGCTCGGGCGCCCACACCGCCACGGTGCCCACGCCGGGGGCAATGGCCACAATGCCGCCACCCACCCCGGTTTTGACCGGCAGGCCGATACGGTAGGCAAAGTCGCCTGCGGCGTCATAGGCACCGCAAGTGAGCAGCAGGGCGTTCACGCGGCGGGCCTCGTCGGGGCTTAAAAACTGTTCGTCCGGGCGGCCATCGCGGCCGAGGTCGCGGCCCGCGTTGGCCAAAAACATGGTGGCTTGGGCGAGCTGGGCGCAGTTCATCTCGGTGGCGCACTGGCGGCAGTAGTTGTCGAGCACCAGCTCGGGCGCGTTGGCAAAGTTGCCATGGCTTTTCATGAAATAGGCCATGGCCATGTTGCGGTGGGCGGTGTCGCGCTCGCTTTTGGCGACGGCCGCGTTCCAGCTCAGGTCGGGGTCGTCGGTCAGGCGGCGCAGGGCGCCCAAGAGTGCGTAGTCCAGGTGGGCGTAGCGGGTGGTGAGGATGTCGGTAATGACCAGCGCACCGGCATTGATAAACGGGTTGCGCGGAATGCCGTGTTCGGTTTCCAGCTGCACCATCGAGTTAAACGCCGCGCCCGAGGGCTCGCGGCCCACGCGCTTCCACAGGTCTTCGCCGATGGCCTTGAGCGCCAGCACAAAAGTAAACAGCTTGGTAATGCTCTGCAGCGAGAACGGGGTGTGCGCATCCCCCACATGAAACGTGCTGCCGTCTACCAGCGCCACCGCCATACCAAACTGCCGGGGCGGCACTTGGGCCAGCGCGGGAATGTAGTCGGCCACCTTGCCTTGGCCGAACAGGGCGCGGGCTTCGGTGTTGATTTGGGCCAGAGCGGTGGTGAGGGTGTGCATGGATTCATTCTAGAAGTGGCCTTGTGGTACATATGCAGGCCAACCATAGGGGGGATGCGCAATGCACATCAAAGACGACACAGGCACGGCAGATTTGTCGGTTGCGATGCGATTGCAAGATTTGACCGAGGCTGCGCGCGACGGCGTGATCACCGAGTCGCAGGCGCAAGCCTTGTGGCTGCGCTGGCGCCATGCCGTGCAACCGCACAGTGCTGGACAGCGCGAGCCGGGCCATGGGCGGCAGCCGGTAGCTGCGGGGCCGGGGTTCAGCTTTGTGAATGTGCTGTATTACTTTGGCGGTTTGCTGGCCATCGGGGCGATGTCGCTGTTCATGACCCTGGGTTTCCAGCAAATGGGGCCTATGGCCTTGCTGTTGCTGGGCGTGGCCTACTTGTGGGCGGCGCTCAAGGTGGCAGACCATTTCAAAGGGCGTGGCCTGATGGTGCCGGCCGGTCTGCTGGCCACGCTGGCGGTGTTTTTGGTGCCCTTGATTGTGTGGAGCGGCCAGCACCTGATGGGCTGGTGGCCGCCCGGGGGCTCGGACTCGCTGGCCAGCTACCACACGCGGATTGACTGGCGCTGGCTGACTTTGGAGCTGGCTACCCTGACAGCCGGTGTGGTGATGCTGTGGCGCTACCGCTTGCCCTTTATGGTGATGCCGTTGGCACTCACGCTGTGGTACCTGAGCATGGATGTGGCCAACATGCTGCTCCTGGACCATCGCTGGGAGTGGGAGTTCATGCGCGACATGTCGCTGGTGTTTGGCATTGGTACGGTGGCAGTAGCCCTGTGGGTGGATGTGCGGACCCGGCTCTCGCAGTCGGCCGAGTGGCGGCAGGATTTTGCGTTTTGGCTCTATATCTTTGGCACCACCATGTTCTGGTGCGGCCTGAGCCTCAACGACTCGGGCTCCGAGCTGGCCAAGCTGGGCTACTGCGCGCTGAATGTCGCCTTGGTGCTGTTGGGGGCGGCCATCGGGCGGCGCGTGTTCACGGTGTACGGCGCCTTTGGGGTGCTGCTGTATCTGGGGCACCTGTCGCACAAGGTGTTTCAGGATAGCTTTATGTTTCCGTTTGCACTCACGGTGCTGGGCTTGGGCCTGGTGGCCTTGGGCGTTTGGTGGCAGCGCAACGAGGCTGCGATTGCCGCCCGGCTGAGTGCCTTTGTGCCGCGAGGTTTGCAACCCCGGCCTTGAGTAAGCATCTGCCTCGCTGGCAGGGGCAGATTAGCGGATAGGCATAAAAAAAGCGCACTGCAAGCAGTGCGCTTTTTGCTGTGCATGGCAACTTGCGTTGCCATGAGACAGGTCCGTGATTAGCGGATCACAGCGATTTCAGACAGCTTGCCGCCCTTGACGGTCTTCAGTGTCAAAGCGCCGTTCAGGATGTCGCCCTTGTTGTCAAAGGAGATGTTGCCTGTCACGCCCTTGTAGTCCTTGGTAGCTGCCAACACGGGCAGGTACTTGGCTGGGTCGGAAGAACCGGCCTTGACCATGGCGGCAACCATCAGGTTCACGCCGTCGTACACGTAGGGTGCGTACACCTGCACGTCTGTACCGAACTTGGCCTTGAACTTGGTCTTGAATGCGTCCATGCCGACCTTTTGCTGGCCTTCCACGCCACCGGCTTCCGCGCAGTAGACTTGGTTGTCAGCAATCGCGTCGCCACCCAACTTCACCAATTCGGTGGAGCAGATGCCGTCGCCGCCCATGAACTTGGCGTTGATGCCCAAGGACTTCATTTGACGCAGCATGGGGCCTGCAACAGCGTCCATACCGCCGAAGAACACGACGTCAGCTTTCTTGCCCTTGATGGTGGTCAGGATAGCGGAGAAGTCAGTGGCCTTGTCGGTCGTGAATTCTTTGGCAACCACGGTGCCGCCAGCAGCTTCAACAGCCTTGCTGAACTCTTGTGCAACGCCTTGGCCGTAAGCAGTACGGTCGTCGATCACGGCGATGGACTTGCCCTTCAGTTCTTTCACAGCGTAACGGCCCAGTGTGCCGCCCAGTTGTGCGTCGTCAGCCACCAAACGGAAAGCTGTCTTGAAGCCTTGGCGTGTGTACTTGGGGTTGGTAGCGGAAGGAGAAACTTGGGGGATGCCAGCGTCAGAGTAGATGCTGGAAGCAGGGATGGTGGTGCCGGAGTTCAAGTGACCGATCACGCCGGAAACCTTGGCATCCGCCAGCTTCTGGGCAACAGCAGTACCTTGCTTAGGATCAGCTGCGTCGTCTTCAGTCATCAAACGCAGAGTAACTTTTTTACCGCCGATGGTCACGCCAGCTGCGTTGAGTTCTTCAACGGCCAATTTGGCGCCGTTTTCGTTGTCCTTACCCAAGTGGGCGATCGCGCCGCTTGTAGGGCCAACGTGAGCGATAGTGACAACCGCGTTTTGTGCGAAAGCCATTCCGGTGGTCAAGGCGATGGCTGCGGCTGCAACAATTTTCAACTTCATAAAAACTCCAAATTAAAAAAGTGTGAATAAATTTCTCACCGGGGCGAACATTAGCGCAAGTCTTGAAAGGTGAGCATCAGGCTTGTACTGATATGGTACTAGTATTTAAATCTCTAATGGAGCATGAATTGATTTGCTCCCAAAACAGGGCTTCTCCCTCTGAAGCGAGGTTGGCTTTGGTGCCCCGGATGAACGAATGCACAGTTTTGGTGCGAGTTGTGCGCTAGGGAAAGCCCCGGGGCGGAAGCGGTTTTGGCCTCCGGGCCTGATTAGTCGATCAGGGTGCGGGCAAAGGTGTTGATGGCGTCCACATCGGCCGGCAGTGCGGTGAAGTGAATGCCTTCGGTCAGCAGCGTGGTGCGCAGCCCGCGGTCCACCTCGCGGGCCTGGTCTTCATCTTGGAAACGGCCGGTGTGCACGTATTTCTTATCGCCCCGCTCCACCAGGATGTTGATGTTGTTGTGCTGGTGGTACCACTCCAAAATTTGTGCGCGGGTCTTGCCCACGTCGCAAATGTTCTCGGGGTAGTGCTCGTTGTAGTACAGCACTTGGGGGAGCGAGCACTCGGTGATCAGGAACTGCACCTGCCCGTCGAGCAGGTTGAGCATTTCGAATTGGCGCTGGGCAATGAAGTACTGGTTTTTCAGCACCTCAAAGTTTTGTTGCCAGACCAGTGACTTGGCGTAGTCGGGAATGGTCTCCACCGTTTTGTGGTGGAGGTTGAGAAACAGAATGATGGCTGCGGAGAACAGCGACTTGTCGCTACCCGGCCCCCCAATGATGTTGATGACCTTGGTGGGGTACATGCGCATCTTGCTCTCGGGCAAGGTGTTGGGTACGGTGGTGTAGCGCAAAGTCATGGTGTTCTCCTCAGTGTTCTTTGCGGTGGGGCTTACCAGCTGTCAGAGCGCATCTGGGATTCCCAGAGCCCGCCTTTGCCACTGTAAACCCCAATCACGCCGTAGCGCTGCTCGCCTTTGTCATCCCATTTCATGGAGCCGGTTACCGGGGCATAGCCATCGAGCTTTTTGAGCATGGCCGTAATGTCTGCAGCCTTGCTCGACTCGGCACGGCGAATGGCTGAGGCCAGCACGTGCATCGCGTCGTAGGTGTAGTGACCGGCGTAGGCAGGGTCTTTTTTGAACTTGGCGCGGTACTTGTCGAGGAAGGCGGCCCCTGCGGTGAATTCGCGGGCTTCCAAGATGGGCGAGGTCACAAACAAGCCCTTCATGCCGCCGCCGCCCTTGAGCATGTCGGGCGTTTTGGCGGTGTCTGCACCGAGGATGGTGATGCCGGTGTAGTCGAGTTTTTTGAGGGCCTCAATCAGGGCGACCACCTGGAAGTCGCTCACGGTGGTGACCAGTACCTGCACGTTTTCTGCCTTGAG
>JAIXVK010000397.1 GCA_027483085.1 Comamonadaceae bacterium
ACGCTTGGGGGGACTCGGTCACGTTGCGGCCCCAGGACAGGGCCTCGAACGCGATTTTGATGTTCATCGGAATCGCCAGCATGGCCAGCTTGCGCAGGTCCTGCACCAGCTTGTCGGTATCGCCTGTGGCGTGGGTGGAGGTGCTGGAGCAGGCCAGCATGACGCGGCAGTCCAGCGCCGCGCACATTTCCATCATGCTTTTGGCGATGTCGACCTTGTAGTCGTGCAGGTGACCGGAGAGGCCTTCAAAATCACGCAGCACCTGAAAGCCGGTCACGCGCAGGCCGCTGTCTTTGACCTCTTGCACCGCGGCGCGCCAGCCCTCGGGGTGGCTTACCAGATCACGGGCCAGCAGCATCACCTGGGTGAAGCCGGCCGCCTTCATGGCATCCAGCTTGGCCTTCAGGGGCCCGGCCAGGGTGATGGTGTCCATCCCGAAGTCGTCGAATTTGCCTTCAAATTGGCTCATGGTGTTCAGCCCCGGACGTGGTGAACCAGCTCAAACATGGCGTTGCCCATGGTGGGGCGGGTGAGCGCGCCCTTGCTGTCTTGCGCCGGGTCTTTGCTGGGCACAAAGTCCACACCGCGCTGGCGCAAGGCCGCCACGGTGGCTTGCACATCCGGGGTGCCCAAGCCCACGCGCTGGAAGCATTCGTCGTCTTCCACATCCAACACACCGGGCTCGGGCTCAATGAGTTGCAGGTAAAAAGTTTTGCACGGGCTTTGCAGAATGCGCCCCTTGGGCAGGATGCCGAAGCGCGTCTCGGGCTCCAGCGCGGTAAAGCCGAAGAGGGCGCTGTAAAACTCGGTCCAGTCGTCGCTGCGGTCGTTACCGATGTACTGCACCACGCCAAAGAAGTGCAGGCCGGTGATGGCCGGCGGGTTCTTGTCGACTGCGGGCACGGGGGTGAAGTCCACGTCGTAAATCGAGAATTCGCGGTGGCGGTCCACAAAGTAAATGCGGCTGTTGCCCACACCATGGACGGCGGGAATGTGCAGCTCCATTACCTCGACCTGCACAGGCACAGCCCAAGCGCCGCGGGCCAACGCGCGCTTGTAGGCGGCAGAGGCGTCTTGCACCCGCAGGGCGATGGCAGCGATCACCGGCTTTTCGGTCAGCGCCGCGCCACGACCGTGGGCGTTGACGATGACGTTGATATCGCCCTGTCGGTAGAGCAGCACTTCGCGCGAGCGGTGGCGGGCAATCGGGCGAAAGCCCATGGCCTCCAGCACCTGGCCCAACGCTTGCGGTTTGGAGGTGGCGTACTCAATGAACTCAATGCCTTCCAGACCCAGCGGGTTGGGGCCTTCGTCAATGTGTTCGCGGTCTGCGCCGCTGGGGCGTGGGGTGTTGGCCATGGATTCTCCGGGTCGTCAAACAGTAAAAAAGAGGGTCACGCGGTGGCGGCTGTCGCTGCTGCGGAGGCTGCGCTGGTGTGTGCACCGCCCAAAAACAGGCGCTCAATGTTCGGGTCCGTCAGCAACTCCGATGCTGGCTTTTGCAGCACCAAGCGGCCGGATTCGAGGGCAATCGCTTCGTCCGAAATCTTGAGCGCGCTCTTCACGTTTTGCTCCACCATCAGCACCGTGGTGCCCTGGTCGGCGAGTTTGCGCAAGAGCTTGAACACGTCTGCCACCACGATGGGCGAGAGGCCGATGGAGGGCTCGTCAATCAAAATCACCTTGGGGCGCAAGAGCAGGGCGCGGCCGATTTCCAGCTGCTTTTGCTCACCGCCTGAGAGTGCGGAAGCGGGTGAATGCAGACGCTGGCTTACGCGGGGGAAAAACTCCAGCACTTCCGGAATGCGCTCGTGGGTCGTCTTCATGCCCAGGGTGATACCGCCCAGCTCCAGGTTCTCAAACACGCTGAGCTGGCCGAACAGGTTGCGGCCCTGGGGCACAAAGGCAATGCCTTGGGCCAACAGTGCTTTTTGGGTGGAGCCCGCCACACTCACGCCGTCGAGCAGGATGTCGCCTTGGCGCGGCTTGAGCAATCCAAACAGCGCCTTGAGCACCGTGGACTTGCCTGCCCCGTTGGGCCCGAGCAGCAGGGTAATGGTGCCGCGCTTGGCTTTGAATGACAGGTTGTTCAGGATCATGAAATCCTTGTAGCCGGCCACCACGTCTTTGAATTCAATGCAGGTGTCGTTGCTCATGACTTAACTTCCGAGATAGGCGTCCAACACCTGTTTGTTGTTGCGGATTTCTTCGGGGGTGCCGATGGCCAGCACCTGGCCTTCCACCATCACCATGATGCGGTGGCACAGGTCCATCACAAAGTCCATGTTGTGCTCGATGACCACAAAGGAACTCTTCTTGCCGAACTTGGGGTTCCGGTTCAGCTCCTTGAGCAGAGTGCTGATGCCACCCACCAGGCTGGGGTTCACCCCGGCGCACGGTTCGTCGAGCAGCACCAGATCGGGCTCGCTCATGAAAGCCATGGCAATGTCCACCAGCTTCTGCTGGCCGTAGGACAGTTCGCCCGCCTTCTTGTCGGCCACATGGCGGATGCGGAACTGGTCGATCAGCGCATCGGCCTTGGCGCCCAGCCCGGAGTCCGATGGGGCGAACATGCGGCCCAGCATGGAGTCTTGGTGCTCCTGGGCGGCGACGATCAGGTTGTCGCGCACCGTCATCTTTCCGAATACCTGCAGCGTCTGAAACGTGCGGCCCACACCGCGGCGGCTCAACTCCAGTGGACCGGCTTGGGTGACGTCCTGGCCGTTGAGTTCGATCTTCCCTTCGTCCGGGGTGATCTGGCCCAGCATGCTGTTGAACAGGGTGGTCTTGCCCGAGCCGTTGGGCCCGATGACTCCGAAAATTTCGCCGGGCATGACTTCAAAGGACACACCGCCCACGGCCTGAATGGCACCGTAGGCCTTTTTGATGTTGCT
>JAIXVK010000468.1 GCA_027483085.1 Comamonadaceae bacterium
TAGTGGATGTGCGCCAAGCCCGCTTTTTGCTTCAAATCGCCAACGGATCCACATCAATCGCCCAGCGGATCAGCCCTTTGCACTCGGGCTGGCTGCGGGTGGCGTGGAGCACGCTTTGCCAAGCGGTCAGGAACTGCTGGAGCGTGGCGCGCGAGGGGCACTCGATAAGCATCTGGGCCCGCTCGATATTGGCCACCCGTTGGATTGCCATGGGCACGGCAGGGTAGAGGAAGACCTGCGCCAGTGCCTCGGCCCAGCCGTCCCACGCAGCCATCTCGGTTTGGGCGAAGGTGCGGGCGGCGTTCAAGAACGCCTGTGCAGCCTCCTGCGTCTTGGCTTCGGCGCGCACCAAGGCTTGGGCGCTGAAGGGCGGCATGTTGGCTTGCTCGCGCTCTTTGAGCTGCTGCGCGGCGAAGGTGGGGTAGTCGTGTTTCTTGAGGGCGGCGTACAGGCCGTGTTCGGGCTGGAAGGTTTGCAGCCACACCTCACTCTGCGCGCCCAGTGACGCATCGCGCCCCGCGCGGCCTGCGGCTTGCATCAGCAAACTGAACAAGCGCTCGGGCGCCCTGAAGTCGCTGCTGAACAAGGCGCCGTCCGGATTCACCGCCGCCACCAGCGTGATGCGGCGGAAGTCGTGGCCTTTGGCAATCATCTGCGTGCCGACCAGCACATCCACGTCGCCCGCATGCACGGCAGCCAGCTGCTCTTCGAGCTGGCCTTTGAGTTTGGTGCTGTCGGCGTCAATGCGTGCGATACGCACATGCTCGCCGTCGGGGTTCTCGGGGGTGACGGAGCCATGGCGTCGCACATCCACCAGCAACTCGGCCAGGTGTTCTTCCAGCTGCTCGGTGCCGCGCCCGAAGGGGGCGATGTCCACATTGCCGCAGTCCGGGCAGGCGCGCGGCACCCGTTCGGTAAAGCCGCAGTGGTGGCAGCGCAGGGTGCGGTCGATTTTGTGGAACACGCGGAATGCGCTGCAGTGCGGGCATTCGCTCTTCCAGCCGCAGTCTTCGCAGGTGAGCACCGGGGCGTAGCCGCGCCGGTTCAAAAACACCATGACCTGCTCGCCGCGCGCGACCCGCTCGGTGATAGCGGCAATCAGCGGGGTCGAGAAGATGGCGCGCCGGGGCTGGTGGTTCATGTCCACCCTGCGCACCAGCGGTAATCGGGAAGACTCGCCGATACGGCTGGGCATGTGCAGGCGCAGGTAGCGCCCGCCGTCAACGGCCGGGCGGCTATGGTGCCAGGTCTCCAGCGAGGGCGTGGCAGAGCCGAGGATGACCTTGGCCCCCTCCAGCTTGCCCCGGTAGACTGCCAGATCGCGCGCCGAGTAGCGGGCGCCTTCGCCGCTCTTGTAGCTAGGGTCGTGTTCCTCGTCGACCACGATGAGTCGCAGCTTGGGCAGAGAAGCAAACACCGCCATGCGCGTGCCCAGCACGATGCGGGCTGCACCGCCATGGGCGCTGAGCCAACTTTTGAGGCGCTGCGGGTTGGTCATGCCGCTGTGGAGGCTGACCACGGCCTGTTCGCCGTAGAGCGGGGCAAAGCGCGCCTTGAAGCGCTCTTCCAGCTGCGGGGTGAGGTTGATCTCCGGCACCATGACCAGCGCTTGGGCATCCGGGTCGGCTGCTAGCAGTTTGTGCACGCAGTGCAAATACACCTCGGTCTTGCCGCTGCCGGTGGCGCCGAACAGCAGAAAGGGCCCGCTGTGGCTATCGATCTGGGCAATCGCCGCAGCTTGCTCGGGGCTGAGCGCTGGTGCGGCCAGCACGGCGCCGCCGGCACCCGCTTCCACCTTTTTGCGCTTGAGGCGCCGCGCCATCTGCTCGGGGTTCAACTCGCGCAGCTGCGGGGGCAGGGCGGCTAGCGCCACTTCGCCGGCCGAGCGCTGGTAGTAGGCGGCGGTAAAACTCAAGAGCTGCTGCCAGGCCCGACTCAAGGGGGGAATGCCCTCCAGCACACCGGCTATGTCACGCACCTTGGCGGGGTCGAATTCGCCGGTCGCCTCTGCCGTGGCCGCATCCCACACCACACCCAGCGTCTCGCGCTTGCCCAAGGGCACCCGCACTAGGGTGCCGGCCGGCAACAGCTGTTCGCTGCGGTAGGTCAGCACCGGGCCGAGCGCCGCATGCGCCGGCGTGTGCACCAAAACGGGCAGCCAATGGCTCATGGGCAGGGTCCGGAGGTCGTCTGACTTCTCGTGATGCGGAATGTCACTTGGGGCGTCTTCTTGAGGTGAACTTGCGGAATGAGGGCTAAGTGCTTGATTTACAAGAGGTTTGCATTTGATTCAGGTTTTCTGTGGATAACTTTGTTGATATGTGCCTTGAGCCGCGCTTCAGGCCTTATAAATCAAGGGTTTTCTTACGCTGCCCAGAAAAAAAGCAAAAACAGAAATCTATATAAATCAAGCACTTAGGAGCGCTATCGGTTTTGTAGCGCTGCTCCTACCAAGGGGATTAAGGGTTAACCCTAAATCGCCATTTTTGTGCATAACTAAGTGTCGGAAACTTTGTTTTTTCAAAAAAAACGTGGTAGCCGATCAAGCGCGCAAAGTTTTGGAGTGGCTGTGTACCGCTGCCACCAGTGCCGCCACATGCTCCGGCGGGGTGTACTGGCTGATGCCGTGGCCCAGGTTGAAGATGTGGGTGGGGCCGGTGCCGCTGCCTTGATAGGGCGTGCCGAAACTGTCCAAGACTTTGGCCACTTCTGCCTCAATTGCAGCTGGTGGCGCAAATAAAACGTTGGGGTCGATATTGCCTTGCAGCGCCTTGCCGGGGCCGTTCTCCATGCCGCCCACCAAAGCACGGGCTTTGGCAAGGTTGACCGTCCAGTCGAGGCCCAGCACTTCGCAGTCCAGCGCCTGCATGTCTTGCAGCCACAAGCCGCCGCCTTTGGTAAACACAATGCGTGGCACCACTTTGCCGTCGGTGCCGAAGCGCTTGAGTTGTTTCAACACGCGTGCGGTGTAGGCCAGGCTGAACTCTTGGAAAGCGCCATCGGCCAGCACGCCGCCCCAGCTGTCAAACACCATGACCGCTTGGGCGCCGGCGTCGATCTGGGCATTCAAATAAGCGGCGACCGAGTCGGCGTTGATGGCCAGCATGCGGTGCATCAGGTCCGGGCGGCTGTACATCATGGTTTTGACCAGGCGGTAGTCGTCGCTGCCCTTGCCTTCGACCATGTAGCAGGCCAGCGTCCAAGGGCTGCCACTGAAGCCGATCAGGGGCACACGGCTCTTGCCGTCTACGGTGAGCGCCTTGCGGATGCTGCTCACCGCATCAAACACGTATTGCAGCTTGGCCATGTCGGGCACTTCAAGCTTGGCCACATCGGCCTCATTCTTGATGGGGCTGGCAAAGCGCGGGCCTTCGCCCTGAGCGAACGACAGGCCGAGGCCCATGGCGTCCGGCACCGTCAGGATGTCGCTGAATAAAATGGCCGCATCCAGCGGGTAGCGCTCCAGGGGCTGCAGGGTCACCTCGGTGGCGTATTCGCGGTTGGTGGCCAAGCCCATGAAGCTGCCGGCGGTAGCGCGGGTGGCCACGTATTCCGGCAGGTAGCGGCCGGCCTGGCGCATCAACCACACGGGGGTGTGAGGCGTAGCCTGGCGCATGCAGGCCTGCAGAAAAGTGGGGTTGTGCAGGCCGTCAAAGGTGGTGGCCTCGACTGCGAAAGGTGCGTTGGTGGGGTTGATGTCGGTCATGGACCGATTGTCGCAGTTCAAGCGCCTGCCGCTTTTGTCTTGCCTCAAGTCAAGACATCATTGTCCGTACCCCGGCGGCTTGCTTGGTAGCTGCGCGCAAGTGCCTCAAGACGCGGCGCGCGCGTGCTCTATCAGTAGGCATTTGTCCTGCACGGTCTGCATACCGGCCGCCCGGGCGCGGGCCATGGCGTCGTCGTTGCGGATGCCGAGTTGCAGCCAGATCGCAGGGGCGCCAATGGCAATCGCCTCGTCCACCACCGGCGGCACATCCTCGCTGTTGCGGAACACGTTCACCATGGCAATCGTTTCATGCGCCGCAGCCTCAGTGAGGCTGGGGTAGGCCTTTTCGCCCAGGATCTCGGCGGCGTTCGGGTTGATCGGCACGATGCGCCAGCCTTGCCGCTGCATATAGGCCGCCACCTTGAAACTCTCGCGGTGCGGCTTGGGCGACAGGCCCACCACTGCCACGGTGCGGGGTGGAAACAGCAGCGGGTGAAGGGTGTCGGTGTCGATGGAGGGCATAGTGGTCCGTAGGGCGACATTATGTGGGCGCTTACAAGGTGGCCAGGGTGCCGAGCACCTCGCCGGGCGTCAGCAACTCAGTCAGCACTTGGGGGCTGCGCCCCGGGGCGTACAGCACATAGACCGGCACGCCGCTGCGGCCGAGTTGCTCGAGCGCGCGGGTGATGGCGGGGTCACGCCGGGTCCAGTCTGCCCGCAGCAGGGTGACTTGTTTGGCGGCAAAGGCGGCCTCCACCTCGGCTTGGCCCAAGGTGGTTTTCTTGTTGACCTGGCAGGTAATGCACCAGGCGGCCGTGAAATCCACAAACACCGGCTTGCCTTGCTGCAGCGCGGATTGCACTGCGGCATCAGACCATGGCTGCCAGTTGACGCCTGCCGGTGTGGCACCGGTAGTGCGCGCGGTAGGCTCCTCCGCGGTTTTTAAGCCAA
>JAIXVK010000033.1 GCA_027483085.1 Comamonadaceae bacterium
CCCAGAAAACCGAGCACCTGGATCATGGGCAAGAGCAACAACTGGAACGGCATGAAAAAGCAAAAAAACATGAAGCCGAACAGCACTTCGCTGCCCTTGAATTTCCACATGCTCAACACGTAGCCGTTAATGGCGCCCCACGCGGTGGAGATCAGCACCGCAGGCACGGCCATGATGATGGAGTTGGTAAAGAAGGGTTGCAAACCGCGGCAGTCCACACCGGTACAGGCGGTGGACCAGGCGGCAGACCAGGCGTCAAAGTTGAGCGAGGTGGGCAGGCTCAGCAAGTTACCGGAGCGGATTTGCTCGGCGTCCTTGAACGAGGTGGCCAACATCACGTACAGCGGCGCCAAAAAGAAGAAGGCGGCCAGCAGCAGCGTGGCGTAGATCAGGATGCGGGGTAGGTTTTTGGTCAGCATAAGGTGCGATCGTGGAGGACGGTCGTAAGTAACGGTCGTGGATTAACGGTCGTGGGGTTTGGTGCGCAATTCGCTGTACAGGTAGGGCACCACAAGGGCGGCCACAAACACCAGCATCATGGTGGCGCTGGCGGCACCCAAGCCGATCTGGCCGCGGGTAAAGCTCATCACGTACATGAAGGTGGCAGGCACGTCAGACGCGTAGCCGGGGCCGCCGGAGGTGAGCGCCATGACCAAGTCAAAGCTCTTGATAGACAAGTGCGACAACACCAGCACGGTAGAAAACACCACGGGGCGCAAGATGGGCAGAATGATGCGCCAGTAAATGCGGGGCAAGGATGCGCCGTCAATCTGGGCGGCTTTGATGATGCTGTCGTCAATGCCGCGCAGGCCGGCCAACGACAAGGCCATGGCAAAACCGGCGGACTGCCAGATACCGGCAATCACCACGCAGTAGATAGCGGTTTCAGACTGCACCAGCCAATCGAAGCTGAAGCTGGTCCAGCCAAAGTCGTGCATCAGTTTCTCGAGGCCGAGGCTGGGGTTCAAAATCCATTTCCAGGCGGTGCCGGTCACGATGAATGACAAGGCCATGGGGTACAGGTAAATGGTGCGCAGCACGCCTTCGGCACGGATTTTCTGGTCCAGGAAAATCGCCAGGCCCATGCCGAGGGCCATGGAGCCGCCCACGTACAACACGCTGAAGATGCCCAGGTTTTTCAAGGCGACATACCAGCGGTCCATTTCCCAGAGGCGCACATACTGCTCCAAGCCCACGAACTCGTCGTAGTTGGGCAGCATGCGCGAGCCGGTGACCGACAGGATGCCGTTCCAGATCATGAATCCGTAAATGAAGGCGAAGCCGAGCACAAAGCCCGGGGCAATCACCAGCTTGGGGAGGATGTTTTCGATGGTTTTCATAAGTCTTACTTTTGCTTTGGCGCGCTGACTGCGACCAATTTGGCGACGGCTTCGCTCACGCTCAGCTTGTCGTTATTCCAGAACTCGCTCACCGCAGCGCGCATGGACGCTTGCTGCGAGGACGGCAATGCCATGCCATGCGCCACGGACGGAACCAGTGAGCCCGAAGCGGACGTGGCTACAAAGTCTTTGCTGGAGGTCTTGGCGCAGTCGTCAAACTTCTCCATGTTCATGCCCATGCGCACCGGGATTGAGCCTTTGCGCAGGTTGAACTTTTCCTGGAACTCTTTGCCCATCAACAAATAGGCCAAGTAGCCCTGGGCCTTTTGGGCCTCCCAGCCTTTGAGCTGGAACATGGCAAAAGAGTCGACGTTAAAGGTGTAGGCATTGGCCGTGCCGGGCGCTGCCGAGCAAGTGAACTCTTTGCCCGGTGTCTGGCCTGCGGCCAGGAACTCGCCTTTGGCCCAGTCGCCCATGAATTGGAAACCGGCTTTGCCGTTGATCACCAGCTCGGTGGTGACGTTCCAGTCGCGGCCGCCGGAGGCGGTGTCGGTGTACGCCTTGAGGCGGCGGAAGGTTTCCAGCGCCTTTTTCATCTCATCGCTGTTGATGGCAGCGCGGTCGAGTTTGACCAGTGCTTTGTCGTAAAGGCTTGCACCGCCTACGCCCAGCACCACGGACTCGAACACCGTGAAGTCTTGCCAGTCTTGGCCACCGTGGGCCAGAGGGATCAGGCCTGCGGCCTTGATTTTGTCAGCGGCGGCAAAAAACTCGTCATAGGTTTTGGGCAACGCGGCAACGCCTGCTTTTTTCAGCACGGCGGAGTTGGCCCACAACCAATTCACCCGGTGCACATTGACCGGGACGGCCACATAGCGGCCTTTGTATTTCATTTGGTCAGCAACGACCTTGGGGAGCGTTTCGTCCCACTTCTCGAAAGACGCCATCGCGTCCAGGTTGCTCAAGACGCCGAGCTCTGCCCATTCCTGAATGGCAGGCCCCTTGATATTGGCGGCTGCGGGCGCATTGCCAGCCAGCACACGCTGCTTGAGTACGGCCATGGCATTCTGGCCACCGCCACCGGTCACGGTGAAGTCGCGCCAGGTGTGGCCACGTTTTCCCATCATGTCTTTGAGCTCGACCACCGACTTGGCTTCACCGCCAGAGGTCCAGTAGTGCAGCACCTCGACTTCGCCCGCGAACACGCCTGCACCTGCGCACACAGCACATGCAGCGGCAAACCGGCGCGCGAAAGCAGAAAGAGCCATGGGAATAGACCTGAAGAACACGAGATTTGAAATAGCCCCACCCCTGCGGGAGGGATAGGGCTATAAGAGGTGAACGGCGCCTGCTGGCGCCGGCCAGGGCTTACTTGGTAGCAGCGGCCTTGGCGATGTTCTTCACGCCGTCAGCAACGGAGATCTTGTCGTCGTTCCAGAACTGGGACACGGCATCCTTGATCGCGCCTTCAGCAGCTGGCTTGATAGCCATGCCGTGGGCCACGGAAGGAACCAAGCCACCGGATTTGGCGGTGTCCACGAAATCCTTGGCGGATGTCTTGGCGCAATCGTCAAACTTGTCCATCTTCATGTTCAAACGGACAGGGATAGAACCCTTGTTCAGGTTGAACACTTCTTGGAACTCGGTGCCCATGATGGAAGCAGCCAGATCAGCCTGTGCCTTTTGAGCGCCAGCGTCTTTGAGCTTGTACATGGCGAACGAGTCCACGTTGAAGGTGTAAGCGTTAGCGGTGCCTGGAGCAGCAGCGCAGACGTAGTCCTTGCCGGGAACCTTGCCAGCAGCGGAGAACTCGCCCTTGGCCCAGTCACCCATGAACTGGAATGCTGCCTTCTCTTGGATCACCATGGCAGTAGCCAGGTTCCAGTCGCGGCCGGGAGCGGCTGCGTCGGTGTAACCCTTGACCTTGCGGAATGTTTCCAAGACCTTTGTCATGGTGGCGCTGGTCAAAGCCTTTTCGTCGAGCTTGATCAAAGCGTCGTTGTAGAACTTGACACCGCCCACGCCCAGAGCCACAGACTCAAAGGTGGTGAAGTCTTGCCAGTTCTGGCCACCGTGTGCCACGGGGATCAGGCCAGCCTTCTTGACTTTTTCAGCAGCAGCAAAGAACTCGTCCCATGTCTTGGGAGTGGAGGTAACGCCGGCTTTTTTCAGCACAGCGGAGTTAGCCCACATCCAGTTCACGCGGTGCACGTTCACGGGAGCAGCAACGTAGTTGCCTTTGTACTTCATGACGTCAGCCACCACCTTAGGCAGCAGGTCGTCCCACTTTTCGGCCTTGGCAGTTGCGTCGAGGTTAGCCAACACGCCTTCAGATGCCCACTCCTGGATGGCTGGACCCTTGATCTGGGCAGCTGCAGGTGGGTTACCGCTCACGACACGGCTCTTGAGCACGGTCGCTGCGTTGTCACCGCCACCGCCGGCCACTGCGAAGTCTTTCCATGTGTGGCCCTTGCCTTGCATGATCTTCTTCAGTTCAGCCACAGACTTGGCTTCGCCGCCGGATGTCCAGTAGTGCAGGACTTCCACTTCGCCAGCCACAGCGGCCGAACCAGCAACCACGAGTGCCACTGCGGTGGCGAGTTTAGAAAGCTTCAACATCTTGTCTCCAAATAAAGTTTGTCTGTCCGGCCCTTTGTGCTCTGGGCCGAAAGCAACGTTGAATTCAATTGGACACCATGTCCACTTGAATTAATTAATTTTTAATTAATTTTTAACGCCAAACTACTAGGAGTTTCCCTAACCCGCTCGAAATCGGCGGGCAGAAGCGGTTTTTAACCAAGCACTAGGGCCAGTGCGGCATAGTCGCCCACTTTTTCGCCCAGGCCCGCCGGTACGATTTCGACGCCATCGGTGAGCGCCGGCAACTTGCCCTTGAGGGCCGCTTGCAGCTTGGGCAACAAGAACTCGCGGTTGTGCCAAAAGACGCTGCCGCCGATGCTGATGCGCTGCAGATCGAGTGTGGCCACCATGTTGTAGAGGGTGCGGCCCATCACATCGCACAAGTCATCCACAATGGCCAGAGCGCCCGCCTCACCTGCGCGAGCCGCTACAAAAAGCGTAGCAGCATCGGTGTAACCCTGTGCGCCGAAACGACGCGGAATCGCGTTACCGTCAACCAACCCCTCCACATCGCCGACGTTGCCGCAGCCGCAGAGCGCGTCTTGGTTGGTGCTGACGAAGGTGTGGCCTGCGTGGCCCGCGTTGCCGTTTTTGCCGCGCAGGATGTGGCCATCCACACACAAGCCCATGCCGATGCCAGTGCTCCAGGTCACGTAGGCGCAGTTGGCCACGCCCTGCAGGGCGCCCCAGCGGCGCTCGGCCTCAAGTGCACCCACACCATCGTTTTCGACGCGGACATTGGGGAAAGCGGCTTTAAG
>JAIXVK010000570.1 GCA_027483085.1 Comamonadaceae bacterium
GACAAAATCAACGCGATGCCACGGCCGCTACGGCCCGCGCCATGCATTTGCGCAACCCAGCGGCGGATGTGATGGTTTTGCACCTCGCGCAACCCGACACCGGCGCGCTCAGCCTGCTCGTGCAGACGGGCCAGATCCAAGGCATAGAGCTCGACGGTGCGCGCCGCCAAGCGCTTTTCAACCCGCACGAACTCCAGATACTTGTCGATCAGGGCACGATCGTCCGCGGGCATGGTGGTGATAACTAACTCAGCGCAAGCGCGACAGGGCGGCGCTGGCGATCTCGCCGATGCGGGCCAAAAACTCAGTTCCCATGCTGCTGTTGAAGCGCTGGGAGTCGCTCGACGCCAGCACCAACATGCCAAAAGCAGGGGCAGAGCTACCGGCCACACCGCTGCGCAGCGGGATCAAGGCCAGCGAGCTCATGCCGGTCGGCTGGTCCAGCCAGCTCACGGCCTCGAAGCCGGTGTTGAGCCCGCAAAAGGGCTCATTCAAGGAAGTGGCAAATACCTTGGCGTCTTCACTCACCGCTTGCGCGGCAGGAATACCGGCAAAACTCTCCGCCAAGCCCCACAAGCGCAAGCCCACTTGGGGCACCGCAAACTGATCTTGAATCTCCCGCACGATCTCAGTGGGCAGCTCTGCCGGGTTGATGGTGAGGAACAGCGAGCGCGCCCAGCGCAAAATTTTGTCGGACAGGAGCACGTTCTCATTGCCGTGGCGGATCATTTCCATGATGCGCTGCTCCAGCAATTTGATCTTCTCGCGCAGCATTTCTGCCTGACGCTCTTGCAGACTCACCGCGCGGTGGCTATGCGGGCTGGTGAACTGCACCGTGGCCAACAGCTCTGCATGGCGCTGGAAGAAATCGGGGTTGTTCGCCAGAAAGTTGGCAATGTCGTCTTCGGTGATCGGGTTTGCCAAGGCTTGGTTGATAGGTGTAGTCATCGTGAGCAGAGTCAGGTTATTCGGGTAAATCAATTTCGCCGCGGAAAACAGTCGTGGCCGGGCCGGTCATGAACACCGACTGCCCGAGGCCCGCCCACGCGATGGTGAGCACCCCACCCCGGGTTTGCACATCCGCCCGCGCGTCTAGCAGCCCCAGACGGATGCCCGCCACGACTGCCGCGCAAGCGCCGGTGCCACAGGCCAGGGTTTCGCCCACGCCGCGCTCGTAAACACGCAAGCGCACTTCGCTGCGGCTCACCACCTGCAAAAAGCCCACGTTCACGCCTTGCGGGAAACGGGCATCGGCCTGCACGTGCGGGCCCCATACGCCGACCGGTGCCGCATCCACATCGGCCACCAGGGTGACCGCGTGGGGGTTGCCCATCGAGACCGCAGCTATCAAAAGATGAGCACCCTGCGCAGGATCAACGCCGGCCAGAGGCCAATAACCCCATGAACCCATGGGCAGGAGGCTCAAGCCCGTGGCGTCAAAAGGAATCTCGGCCGGCTCAAACACCGGGGGCCCCATATCGACCGTGACACGGCCATCGGGGGTGAGCAGCGGCTCTATCACGCCCTTCATGGTCTTGACGCGGATGCGGTCTTTGGTCGTCAAACCTTGGTCGCGCACAAAACGGGCAAAGCAGCGGGAGCCGTTTCCACACTGTTCGACCTCGTTGCCATCCGCGTTGTGGATCACGTATTCGAAATCGATGCCTTCTGCCGGAGAAGGCCGCACCGTCAAGATCTGGTCGGCACCCACGCCAAAGTGGCGGTCGCCCAGATAGCGGTAATGCGCAGGGGTCAGGCCGAGGCGCCCACGGGTTTCGTCGAGCACCACGAAGTCGTTGCCCGCGCCCTGCATTTTGGTGAACTGGATTCGCATCGTTTCATTATCCCCGTTTGGCGTCACAATCCGCCGCATGGCCCGACCCACCTCTCTCTTGCCCGGCGCACTGTCGCCAGCATCTGCCTCGCTCGTTGACGCCTGGCAAACCGACCGCCCCACCCCATTGCTGCGCAATGTCTTGCGCCTGACCGCGCCCAACCCCGGGGTGATGACAGGCCCAGGCACCAACAGCTACCTCGTGGGAGAACCCGCCACCGGCTTTACGGTGATTGACCCGGGTCCCGCCGACCCCGACCACTTGCAGCGCCTGTGGCAAGCGGCCGCGTTTGAAGACGGCGCAGGCGGCAACATCTTGCGAATTGTTTGCACCCACTCCCACCCGGATCACTCGCCCGGCGCCGCCCCGCTGCAGGCGCTCTGCCAGGGCGGCCCGCCGATTCTGGGTCTGCCCTCTGCGCCTACTGCGCGCGCGGCAAGTGCATTCACCCCCGATCGACCGCTATTAAATCAGGAGCTGCTCGCGCATATGCTGCCTGGGCTAGATGTAGAAAGTGCACTTAAACCAGTGCACACCCTGCAAGTGATCTACACCCCCGGTCATGCGGCCAACCATGTCTGCCTGTTACTCGAAGAGGACGGCCTGCTCTTCAGCGGCGACCACATCCTCAACGGCAGCACCACCGTGATTGACCCGCCAGACGGCAATATGCACGACTACCTGCAATCGCTGGACGCCTTGAGCGCCGCCTGCGAGGCGCACCAGGTGCAATTCATCCTGCCTGCCCATGGCCATGTGATGGAGGCGGCACTCGATGCGATTGCCCACCTCAAAGCCCACCGGCTCAAGCGCGAAGCAAAAATTGCCGCCGTCATGCAAGCGCACCCCCATGGCAGCATGGATGACTGGCTGCCCCTGGCCTATGACGATGTGGATCCGCGCATCTGGCCGGTCGCCAAGCGCTCTTTGCTGGCCCACGTCGAACGCATTTACGCACTGGATAACGAAAAAGGCCGGCCATGACCCGCAATACCCTCAAGCTAAATCCCGCAGCCAAGACCCCCAAGCGCCTGCCTGCGGGTCAGACCCCTGCACGCCAGGCCACCCCGGCACCGCGCCCTGCTTCAGCGCCTTCCTCGGCGCCCCGCGCCAGCACGGCGCGGCCGGCCGGCGCACGCCCGGCGGGCAACCGCCCACCCCGCAGCCCTGACGGCCCGGCACACCCGCGCCCGACCGGCAACGCCCCGCGCGATGGTGCCCCCCCTCGCCCACTCCGCAGCCGACCTGCGGACGGCCATCCACGCCCACCTGAACGTGCGGGCGCTTCACGTCCCCCACGGGCGGAGTCTGCAGGCACTCGCAGTGCGGCGCGCCCTGCCAGTGGCGCCACTCCGCGGCAACGGCCTGCACCTGCGCCACTGCCGGACACCGGTGAGCGCCTGTCCAAAAAGGTCATGCAACTCAAAGATTGCTCCCGCAAAGAGGCCGAGCAGTACATTGAAGGTGGCTGGGTACAAGTAAATGGCAAGGTGATTGAAGAGCCCCAACACCGGGTAGACCACGAGACCATCACCCTGGACCCCAACGCCAGCCTGATGGAACTCACTCCGGTGACGATCCTGCTCAACAAGCCTGCCGGGCACACCGACGGTCTGGAAGAGCTGCCCCCGACCCGCGCGGGCGCCCCCGTGCGCCCGCCCGCCCGCGGCGCAAAAGCACCGCCGCCCAATGCCCGCCTGCTGCTCACCCCCGCCCAGCATTGGGAGGGCGATGCCAGCGAGACCCGGGTCC
>JAIXVK010000546.1 GCA_027483085.1 Comamonadaceae bacterium
GGAAGAGGTGCTGCTCTACCGCGACATGCAGTCCGACATCGTGCAGCAGTTGCTGCGCCGTATTGCGGCTGTGAAAAGCCTGAATCCGTAAGGTGGCCATGGACCGGGTCGATCACACCCTGCTGGAGTTGCTGCAGCGCGACGGGCGCATGAGCGCGCAAGCCTTGTCAGAGGTGGTCAACCTGTCGGCCCGTGCGACCCTGAACCGGATCCACAAGCTGGAGGACGAAGGGCACATCGAGGGCTACCGCGCCTTGCTGGCACGGCAGTCCATCGGTGAACATGTGTCGGTGTTTGCGGAAATTGCCCTCAAGGACCAGCGCCAGGCGACGGTGCAGCGCTTTGAGCAGGCCATGGTCGCCTGCCCGGAGGTGATTGCCTGCTACTTGGTGAGTGGCCGCTACGACTACTTGGTCCGCCTGGCTTGCCGCGACCTGAACCACTACCGTGAACTGACCAATACCTGGATTGACGATGTCGGTCTGGGTGTCGACAAGGTTGTGACCAGCACCGAGCTGCAAACCGTGAAAGAGTTTGCCGGCTTCCCCCTGATGGTCCGCACCACCCGCTGATAGCGGCCAATTCCGTTTCGGAAGTGGCATTCGGGGCCGGCAGCGGTTTGCGCGCTTTGCCAGCTCGACTTCGTCGCTTAACTCCCTACTGGCAGGCCTAGACTAGGTGCAGCTGCCGGCGTTGCGGTAGATGCGGAATCCGCATCCCCTCGCGGCACTTTGCCCTGAGGAGAAGCCCATGACCCGCTATATCGACGTCCATGACATGCAAGCCCTGGTGCGCCAGCACGGTCTGGCCCCCATGATGTCCGAGATGGCCCAGACCATCCGTGAAGACTTTTTGCGTTGGGAGGACTTCGACAAGTCTCCCCGCACCGCCAACCACAGCACCAACGGTGTCATCGAGCTGATGCCGGTGTCCGACAGCGCGCTGTACGCGTTCAAGTACGTGAACGGCCACCCCAAGAACCCGTTGCAAGGCCTGTCCACCGTGATGGCCTTTGGCGTGCTGGCCGATGTGGCCACCGGTTACCCCGAGTTGCTCAGCGAGCTCACCATTACCACCGCCTTGCGCACGGCTGCGACCTCGGCCATGGCGGCCAAAGTGCTGGCCCGCCGGAATAGCAAAACCATGGCCCTGATCGGCAATGGCTCGCAAAGCGAATTCCAGGCAATTGCGTTCATGACGCAGCTGGGCATTACGACGCTGCGCGTGTTCGATGTGGACCCCAAGGCCACCGACAAGTTGGTGGCAAACTTGCGCCCCTACACCGACTCTGGCGCGCTGAGCATCGTGCGCTGTGCTTCCACCCGAGAAGCGGTGCGCGGCGCCGACATCGTGACGACGGTAACCGCCGACAAAACTAATGCCACCATCCTGACGGCGGACATGATCGAACCCGGCATGCACCTCAATGCCGTGGGCGGCGACTGCCCGGGCAAGACCGAGCTGGAGGCCGCCATCCTGAATCAGGCCAAAGTTTTCGTGGAGTTTGAACCCCAGACGCGCATCGAGGGCGAGCTGCAGCAGATGCCAGCAGACTTTGTGACCCACCCACTCTGGCAGGTACTGGCGGGCCACGCTGCGGGCCGGGACCACGCCGAACAAGTGACCTTGTTTGACTCGGTGGGTTTTGCCCTGGAGGATTTGTCGGCTCTGCGCTATGTCCATGCACTGTCCCAGAAGCTGGGCGTAGGCAGCACCGTGCAACTGGTGCCCGATCTCGCGGACCCCAAAGACCTGTTCGCCTGTGCCACCGCCGTTCCTGCGCCATTGCGCAAAGCCGCATGAGCCAGCCGGTGTTACACATCGTCGGCGCAGCGGTCGGCGAGGGCGCCAGCGATGGCGGATGCAAATGGGGCTCCAACGCCCTGAAAGAGCATGGTCTGCAACGCGCTTTGGCAGCGACCGGGCGCACCGTCACCTGGGGCGAGACGGTGAGTGCCCAGCCTATGCTGGCTAGCAGCCGCTTGGGGGCGATTGAAGGGTTCTCGGAGCACCTGGCCCACACGGTGGCGCAGGTGTTGCACCATGGGCAGCAACCCCTGGTGGTGGGTGGTGACCATTCGTGTGCAGTGGGCACCTGGAGTGCCGTGGCAGAACATCTGCGCCCCCAAGGCAGAGTGGGGCTGGTCTGGGTCGACGCACACCTGGATGCCCACACCCCCGACACCTCTGATACCCAAGCCCCCCATGGCATGCCCTTGGCGGCGCTGTTGGGTCACGGTTCGGTGGGGATGACGGATGTATTTGGCTGGCGCGGCAAGTTGTTGCCTTCGCAGGTCGCCATCATCGGTGCCCGCAGTTATGAGCCGGCTGAGCAGGCCTTGCTCAGCCAATTGGGCGTGCGCGTGATGTACATGCCTGAGGTCTTGGAGCGCGGGTTTGCCGCCTGCTTTGCCGAGGCCCGGGCTATTGCGTCGACGGGTACTGCGGGATGGGGCATCAGCTTCGATCTCGATGGGCTTGACCCGCGCGATGCGCCCGGCACCGGTACGCCGGTCGAGCAAGGTATTCGTCTGGCGGATGCGCTTCAGGCCCTCGACGGCTGCAGCCACGATCCGCAGTTTGTGGCCATGGAACTCACCGAGTACAACCCTTTGCGCGACTTTGGGGGGCAGACCGCCCGCGCGGCGACAGAGCTGCTGTGTACCGTACTGGCGCCATCGGCTGCAACGCTGGAGCTGGCCGCCTAAGCTCTGCGCCGCGGCTGTGCAAGGGCCGGTGTGCCAAGTAAACTCACGACCCTATGCAAGTCGCGGCCAACCAACTCCAGAACCACCTGCAACGCGGGCTCAAAAGCCTGTACACCTTGCACGGTGACGAGCCGCTGCTGCAGCAAGAGTCGCTGGATGCGATCCGCGCAGTGGCCCGCACCCAGGGCTACACCGAGCGAACCTCGCACACCGTGGCCGGTGCCCACTTCGATTGGAGCGAGGTACTTGCCGCAGGCGGCTCGCTCAGCCTGTTTGCCGACAAGCAGATTGTGGAAATCCGCATCCCCAGCGGCAAGCCGGGCAAAGACGGCAGCGTTGCGCTGCAGCAGTTGGCCGAAGCCGCGCAGGGCAACGACTCCACCCTCACCATCGTCATGCTGCCGCGACTGGACAAGATGACCAAGTCCGGCGCCTGGTTCTCCGCGCTGGAGAGCTATGGCATCTCGCTTCAGGTCGATCCGATTGAGCGCAACGCCTTGCCGCAGTGGATTGCCCAGCGCCTGGGCGCCCAGGGGCAGCGGGTGGCCGCCGGTGAAGAAGGGCAGCGCACCCTGCAGTTTTTTGCCGACCGTGTGGAGGGCAACCTGCTGGCTGCTCACCAGGAAATTCAAAAACTCGGCCTGCTGTATCCAGCGGATGCCGGTGACGGCGTGTTGACGCTTGCACAGGTCGAAAGCGCCGTGCTGAATGTGGCGCGCTACGACGTGTTCAAGCTCTCCGAAGCGGTGCTCGCCGGCCAGGCAGCGCGGGTGCAGCGCATGCTCGATGGTCTGCAGGCCGAAGGCGAGGCCGAAGTGCTGGTGCATTACACCTTGGCCGAAGATATTCGCTCCTTGAAGCGGGTCAAAGACGCCATGGGCCAAGGGCGCCCCTTGCCGATGGCCCTGCGCGAAAACCGCATATGGGGCGTCAAAGAGCGCCTGTTCGAGCGGGTGCTGCCCAAGCTGTCTGAGCGCACCCTGGCAGAGCTCTTGCAGTCCGCCCATGTAGTGGACGGCATCGTCAAAGGCCTGAAGCAGCCCGACTGGCCAGCCAGTGGCTGGCAAGCCCTGCACCGGCTGGCTCTTCAGGTGTGCGCTTTATGCGGCGGCCAGGCCC
>JAIXVK010000438.1 GCA_027483085.1 Comamonadaceae bacterium
CAATCAAATTGCCCCGCCAATACTCACACCGCCGGATCGCGGATTTCCCAGCGGACTTCGTCGATCTTTTTGAGCAGCTCTTCGGGCAGCACGGTGCCCCAAGCGTCGATGTTTTCATCGAGCTGCTCCAGGGTGCGCACACCGATGATGGTGCTGGCGACTTGCCACTTGGTGTAGCAAAAGGCCAGGGCCATCTGGCTGGGTGTGAAGCCGTATTCGCGGGCCAGTGCGTTGTACTTGCGGGCTGCCTTCAGTGCATCGGGGCGACCCCAGCGTTGCTTGCGGGTTGACTCGAACTTGCGCAGGCGTACATCGGGCGACACGTTTTCACCCAGCAGACCTTCGTCGTCGTATTTGCCGGTGAGCAGGCCAAACGCCAAGGGCGAATACGGCAGCAGCGACACGCCCAGGCGGTGCATGGTTTCGTCCAAGCCGTTCTCTGCAGTGCGAGCCAGCAGGCCGTAGTTGTTTTGCACGGTGGCAATGCGGGGCAGACCATGCTGCTCGGCCAGGCGTACAAACTCGTGCACGCCGTACGACGTTTCGTTTGACAAGCCGATGGCGCGTACCTTGCCGGCCTTGACCAGCGTGTCCATGGCGCGCAACTGCTCTTCGATGGCGCTGCCGCCCACGTTTTCATTGGCGGGGTTGTAGTACATGCCGCCGAACATGGGCACATGGCGCACCGGCCAGTGGATCTGGTAGAGGTCGATGACGTCGATGTTCATCCGCTGCAGGCTGCCTTCTGCTGCGGCGATGATGTCTTCGGCGGTGAGGTTGCTGCTGCCGTTGCGCACCCAGGGCATGCCGCGCGAAGGGCCGGCTACTTTGGTGGCGATGACCAGTTTTTCACGGGCGCCGGGGTTGGCCTTGATCCAGTTGCCGATGATTTTTTCGGTCAGGTTAAAGGTCTCGGCGCGTGGGGGCACCGAGTACATCTCGGCCGTGTCGATGAAGTTCACCCCGCGCTCCAACGAGCGGCTCAGAATGGCGTGAGAGGTAGGTTCGTCCACCTGCTCACCGAAGGTCATGGTGCCAAGGCAGATGGGGGTAACGCGCAGATCGCTGCGACCGAGTTGGATGGTGTTCATGGGTTCAGAGAAGAAAAGTGTTGGAGACAGGAGCTTGCGAAGGATGTTAGCGTGATCGCAAAGACCTAGTCGCCGCCCCCGCCGCATCCACCACCGCAGCCGCTATCGCCACCGCCGTCCCCTCCCGAACTGCTGCTATCAGCCCCACCGAAGCTGCCAGCATCACCGGGCGCACCGCAATCGCTGCCGCCGTCACCAAAGCTGGTGCCGCAATGCGCATCCGCGTTTTGCCGGTTCATCGCGCCACAGTCCGCCACATAGGTAAAGCCACCCGCAATGGCGAACTTTTTATCTAAGGCAAACAACAGCGGCAAGCGGCTGGGCTGGCGGGGGTCAATGCTTTCCTCTTTGCAGGCCCAAAACCACACCCGGCGCAAGCCGTCGTTGCGGCGGGCATCACGCCCCAGCACTTCGGCCGGGCTGTGGTGCAGCAGACTGCCAAATGCCGCATGGCACCACTGCTGGTAGCCCCGCGTGTGCAGGATGAACTCGTGCCAGGCCGCATCCACTACCTTGGATGGCATGGCAACAAACTGGCGATTGCTGCGCAAGTGCGCCATGAAGAACTGGCGCAGGCCGTGCAGCACCAGCTCGGTGTCTCGCGCGCAGAGCTGCGGATACTGCGCCATGAGCTTTGCGCCCAAAAAGCGCGGCAGCGGTGCCTCCCGAACAAACTGGCGACGCAGACTAAGCTCCCAGGCCCGCAGAGAAAAGAAGAGAAATACGGACAGCGCAGCGCTGAGCACCAGGGTCATAAAAAACATGCTGCGCCAAGGGCTGGCGACGTACTGCATGAGAGTGAACAAGGGCACCGCCAGCCACTTGCTCCAGCTCAACCACCCAATGCGCCTAGATAGCATGGGCCGAAGAGCGCTGCTAAGCGCGGGCAGCTGCATAACGCGCCTCCTCTTGCAGGCGCAGCACCCGGCGCTGCACTTTGCCGGTGGTGGTCATGGGCAAGGCGTCTACAAACTCGATTTCTTTGGGGTACTCGTAAGGGGCCAGCTGGCCTTTCACATGGGCTTGCAGCTCTACCGTGAGTTGGGCATGAAATTGGGCTGTAGCGCTTGTATTGCCTGCGCAAGCCGCTACAAAATCAGGAGCAATCACCACATAGGCCTTGACCAGTGCGCCGCGCTCGGCGTCGGGCTTGGGCACCACCGCGGCGTTGATGACGGCGGGGTGTTTGACCAGGCAGTTCTCGATTTCGCCGGGGCCGATGCGGTAGCCCGCGGCCTTGAACACATCGTCGCTGCGGCCTTGGTACCAGAGGTAGCCATCGGCATCGCGCACCGCGAGGTCGCCGGTGCGGCACCAGTCGCCGGTGAACTTGGCGTCGGTGGCTTTTAGGTTCTTCCAGTAGCCCAAAAAGAAAATCGGGTCGGGCTGGCCATGCACATCCAAGCGGTTCAGCGCCACATCGCCGGGCACACCCACCGGGCATTCGTTGCCGGCCTCGTCAATCACCGCCACCCGGTGACCAGGGTAGCCCATGCCCATGCTGCCGGGCTTGGACGGATAGCGGAGATTGCAGTTACCCACGATGTAGTTCATCTCGGTCTGGCCGAACATTTCGTTAGGCTTAACGCCCAGCTGCGTCTCGCAGTAGCCGAAGACGGCGTCGCCCACGGCCTCGCCCGCACTCATGATGGCGTCCAGCTTGAGCTTGAACTGCTGGCGCACGGTCTTGCCCTTTGCACTGCCAGCGCCGGGATAGGCCTTCATCATCGCCTTCAGCGCCGTGGGGAACAAAAACGTGTGGGTTACCCCGCAGTCGCGCATCAGCTCCAGCGCGGTTTGCGGGCTGAAGCGGCCGTGGTAGGCCACGATAGGGCGGCCGAAATACAGCGTGGGCAGCAGCGCATCCATGAGCCCGCCGGTCCAGGCCCAGTCTGCGGGGGACCAAAACACCGCGTTGGAGCGTTGGTTGGTTTTACCGTCGAACCCGAACCAGTTCTGGCTGGCCACAAAGCCGCTCAGGTTGCCAATCAGCGCCCGGTGCGGGATCAGCGCGCCTTTGGGGTTGCCGGTGGTGCCACTGGTGTAGATCAACACGGCGGGCTCTTCGGCCAGGGTGTTCACCGGCTCAAAAGTGTCAGGGCTCACGCGCAAGGCGGCTTCCCAGGCGGCGTCCAGCGGGCCGCTCAGCAAGGCTGCGTCTGCAGCCGCCAGGCCTACGCCCACCACCGCCCGCAGCTGCGGGCAGGTGTGGCGCACGCCGGCCAGTGCAGGCAGGGAGCCGGCATCGCAAATGGCGACCACCGCTTCGCTGTCTTGCAGCCGGAACTCCAGCGCCTCGGGGCCGAACAACATTGACAGGGGCATAGCCACCGCCCCCATTTGCATCACGGCCATGTAGGCCACAGCGGTCTCAAAGCGCTGGGGCAGCACAATGCCGACCCGGTCGCCCCGCTGCACGCCCCGCGCGGCCAACACATGAGAGAGGCGGTTGGCCTGCTCCTGCAGCTGCAAATACGAGTAAAAAGTGCTCTCAGCGCTGGTGGAATATGCGCGTATAGCTATTCTTTTAGTAGCACCCGGCGCCTCTGCCCAGCGGCGGCTGCATGCCTGGGCCATGTTGAAATGCTGGGGCACCTGCCAGCGGAAGCTGCTGTGCAGTGCTGCATAGCCCGCGGGAAGTGTGCTCGTGCCAGATGTGTCTCTGCCTTGACTGGTGGCCATGCCTTGTCTCCTGATCTGTCCTTATGATTTGCACAATGTACCA
>JAIXVK010000207.1 GCA_027483085.1 Comamonadaceae bacterium
ACCAACTGGACCTCCCTGCTGGAGGCCCGCATGGCTTTGCACCAGCTCGATGATGTGTGCGAAGAGCAGCGCTCCAGCATTCAGGATTGGATAGAAGCCATCAAGACCTGGCCGGAGACTACGGGCCCCGCCGACGCCCGCGAGCGCGAGCTGCTGGAGGTACGTAGCCGCGATGTGCTGGAGCATATTGAGCGGGTAGTCCACCACGTGCGTCGCCTAGAGCAAAGCGTGGAGACTGCCGTGCAGATGCACTTCAGTGTGCAAGGCAGCCGCACCAACGACATCATGCGCACGCTCACGGTGCTGACGGCCATCTTTTTGCCGCTGAATCTGATGGCTGGTATTTTTGGGATGAACTTCGACTTCATTCCCCTGCTGCACCAGCAAGGCGGCTTCTGGTGGATTTTGGGGGCGATGGGCCTGACGGCGGCTGCATTAGCCCTCGTCTTCTGGCGCAAGCGCTACCTCGCGCGCACCAACCGATAGCCTGGTTTAGGGCACCGGCGCCCCGCTCGTCAACCGACGTGGGTGCGCAAAAAAGCCAGCGTGCGCTGCCGCGCGAGCGCAGCGGCCTCGGCCTGGTACGCGCCGCGCTGGTCGCAGTTAAAGCCGTGCTGAGCCGGATAGAGATGCACCTCCACCCCCGGCTGCGCCACCGTGAATGCCTGCACTGTGGCCAAGGGAATGGCGTGGTCCTGCTCGCCGAAATGCGCCAGCACCGGGCACGCGGGCGTGCGCGCGGCCTCGACCGGTGTTGTCATGCCGCCGCCGTAATAGGGCACCGCCCCGGCCAAGCCATGCACTTGCTCGGCTGCACGCCAAGCCAGCCAGCCGCCCCAGCAGTAACCCATCACCGCCACCTTGCCGGCACTGCGCGCAGCGTCCACCGCGGCCTGCACCTCTTGCAGGGGGCCGGGGGGCGGCAACGCCTCGGTGCGCGCCTTGAGCGCGACACCGGCGGCCACATCATCCGGGCTGTAGCCCAGCTCGACGCCGGCTTGCACCCGATGAAACATGGCAGGCGCCACCACCAGATAGCCATCGACAGCGTAGCTGTCTGCCACTGCCCGGATGTGGGTGTTCACGCCGAAGATTTCTTGCAGCAAGACCAAGCCCCCACGCGGGGTAGCGGCAGGCGTGGCCACATAGGCGGGAATGGAAGTGCCGTCGGCACAGGTGAGACTGATGGTGCTGCCCATGGGATGTCCTGACATGGCGTGCGCTGTTTACTGCGCCTGAAAGCCGCTGGCTTTGATCAGCTTTGCCCAGACCTGGGTGTACGCCTGCTCACGCTTGGCGAGTTGCTGCGAATTCATGAAGCCCACCGTCAGACCCATGGCGGTGAGGTGGTCTTTCACGTCGGGCTGTGCCAGCACTTTGGCCAGCGCGTCCGAGACCTTGTCGATGGCCGCTTTGGGTGTGCCGGCCGGCGCAAACAGCCCGTAGTACGGCATGTCTTCCAAACCGCCTAACCCGAGCTCACTGAATGTGGGCACATCCGGCAGGATCGCTTGGCGGCTGCCACCGAGCACCGCCACGATGCGAATTTTTCCGGCCTTGTGGTTTTCAATAAAGTCTGGCACCGAGCCCACGCCCGCGGCGATTTGGTTGCCCAGCATATCGGCCATCATCGGTGCGCTGCCGCGGTACGGGGCGGCCACCAGGTCCAGCTTGTATTTCTCGCCCAGTACCTTGACCAGAAACTCCGGTGTAGAGGCCGGCGCCGGCACCCCTAGCGTGCCCTTGCCGCCCTGGGTGCGCACCCAGGCCACGTACTCGGCCGTCGATTTGGCGGGGGTGCCGCCAGACACTGCCAAAGCATTCACAAAGGTAGCGAAACCAGCGACCGGAACAAAGTCTTTGGCCGGGTCAAAGCCGGGGTTCTTGACCACCTGCGGCAAGATGGAGATCGTGTGGTCGTGGGTCAGAAACAGGGTGTTGCCGTCGGGGGCTGCCGCTTTAAGGCTTTGGGCCGCAATCTGGCCGCCGGCACCGGCCTTGTTCTCCACCACCACCGGCACACCGAGCTGTTCTTTGAGTTTGTCGGCCAAGGTGCGGGCGATTGCGTCAGTTCCCCCGCCAGCAGGAAAGCCGACCAGAATCCGCACCGGCCCGGTCTGGGCCTGTGCTGCGGTGACCATGAAAGCCGATGCCACGGCCATACGCACACCCCATGCCGCTGCGCGGCGCATTCCTACGATCCAATTTGCCATAAAGTCCTCCGGATTGACCATTGAATGCCGTCGTTGCGGCAGTAAGCCACAAGCGTAAGCCAAAAAACGGCGTGCGCTTTACCATGGGCACCATGCAACCTATTGTTCTCATCACCGGCGGCTCCCGCGGTATCGGTGCCGCTACGGCTTTGGCGGCAGCGAATGCCGGCTATGCCGTCGCCGTCAACTACACACACAACTCACTGGCCGCCGACGAGGTGGTGCGCCAGATCCGCCAGCAGGGCGGGACCGCGATCACGGTACAGGCCGACGTGGCCGAAGAGGCCCAGGTACTCGTCATGTTTGACAAAGTCGATGCCAAACTCGGCCGCATCACCGGGCTGGTCAACAACGCCGGGGTGGTGGACCATGCCTGCCGCGTGGCCGACATGAGCGCAGAGCGCATGCGCCGCATGCTCAACACCAACGTGTTGGGCAGCATGCTGTGCGCCCGCGAAGCCGTGCGCCGCATGAGCACCCGCTGTGGCGGTGAGGGCGGCAGCATCGTGAACCTCTCCAGCGTGGCCGCTACCCTGGGCTCGCCCGGGCAGTATGTGGACTATGCGGCCAGCAAGGGCGCGATCGACAGCTTCACCGTCGGCCTGGCGCGCGAAGTGGCGACTGAAGGCATCCGGGTGAATGCGGTGCGGCCTGGCATTATTGACACCGACATCCACGCCTCGGGCGGACAACCAGACCGGGCCCAGCGGCTAGCGTCCCAGGTGCCCATGCAGCGCCCCGGCCGCGCCGAGGAGGTGGCCGCCAGCATCGTGTGGCTCTTGAGCGCACAGTCCAGCTACACCACCGGCGCGCTGCTGGATGTAGCCGGCGGGCGCTGACTGCACCTGCCTTACGGCCGTGCTGCGGGCTCAGGCGGCAAGCCGAAGAGCGCCGCCCCATTGCCCCATGCAATCTTGCGGGCCACAGCAGGCGGCAAGCCGCCCAGCCAGGCACGGTACTCAGACATCAGCGCTTCGTAATACTGCCAGCGCTGGTTGACCCAGGTGTCGGAGCCGATCACGAACCGGTCCGGAAACTCCAGCAACAAAGCCCGCCACTCAGGGCATAGCACGGGGGCCGATCCGGTGGCGCAGGTCAGCCCCGGGCGGTAAGACAACTCACCCATCAAACCCGGGTACTTGCGCAGCAAGGCGCGCACCCTCTCTACCGGTACCCCCCCTATGCCGGTGTGCGCCCAGATGAGCCGGCTGCGCGCACCGCCGGAGGGGGTGGCAGCCAACAGGCCATCGATGGCGATATCGTCCACATGCGCCAGCACCACCAGCCCCTCGCGCTCGGCCCGCGCCATCAACTGCACTGCCACCAGGCCGCTGGCATTGGCGCTGTCATACAGGTGGAACTCGCCCAGCCCGCGGTAAGGGCCGGCCGCCGTGCCCCGCGCCAACTCCATATCCACCATGCTGGCAATCGTCGGGTCGCGAAACCAGTTGTCGTAATCGGCCCGGTCCCGGTAGAGGCGAACCAGCGGAACCACCGTGACGCCGGCCGCCTGCGTCAAAGCACCGGCTGACGCTAACGTGCGGGTGCCGTCATTGGGGCGGGAGTTGGCCAGCACCGCCCGCACCCCACTGCGCTGCATGCGGGCGAGCACGTCGTCCAAGGGGTGGGCTTGCTGTGCCTCCACGTTGTAGTGCAAATGGGCATCAAAAATAGGGCCTGCATAGTCGGCGGCTTGCGCGCCGGCCGCCCATGCCATTCCGGTAAATAGCCAGGTCAAAAACGTGTGTTGCATCGTGCGCGGTCCCCCAAAGAATGGATCGCAGGTGTAGCAGGTTTTACCGATGCGCGCACCGCCCGGGTGCATTACTATCCGTGCCTCTGCCGCTCCCGGCAGCACCAACCGGACCGCGCTATGGACCTTAAACCTCTGGTGACCCTGCTGGCCATCGTGAACCCGCTGGCCATCGTGCCATTTTTCATCCACTACACCCAAGGATTCTCAGGGGCCCAACGGCGCAACACTATCTGGGTGTCCTCGTTCAGCGCCTTTGTGGTGATTGCTGTCAGCGCATTGCTGGGCTTGCAGATTCTGGAGTTTTTCGGCATTTCGCTGGCCAGCTTCCAGGTGGGCGGCGGCATGTTGCTGCTGACCAGTGCCCTGAACATGCTGAACGCACAACCCGCCGAAGCCAAACCCAGCAGCCACGAACTGCAGGATGGCGCAGAAAAGGCCGCCATGGGGGCCAGCATTGCGGTCGTGCCACTCACTATTCCG
>JAIXVK010000322.1 GCA_027483085.1 Comamonadaceae bacterium
CCTCGATGCGACGGGCCGCATCACCTTGCATTCTGGTAAGCAGACGGCCCACACGACGCTGCGGGGTGCCACGGTTACCTCTTTGGGCGGCGAGCTCGAAATCAATGTGCTGGACGCCGAGGGGCACCCGGACCCCCACTCCTTCCGGGTGCTGAAAAATACGCCGCCCGATGTACGCCGCGCCTGGAAAGAGCGCATGGAAATTCTGCGCGACAGCCTCAAGAAAATGGTGCCCGCCACGACCTGACGTCGGTGGGCTGATTTCACACCCTATGGTTCAAACAATGGTTAGGCGCTGGCAAGCGCTGCAGGGCAATACCCGTGGGGTTTTGCTGGTCGTCATGGCGATGCTGTGCTGGTCTGTGCTGGACGCCTGCAACAAGCAACTCATGGCCCAAGGGCTGGTGCCCAAGCAGGTGTTGTTTTTGCAAGCATCTATTGTCTTGTGCATGTTGATGCCGGTGTGGGTGGCGACAAAGGGGCGGGTGGTGCGCAGTCGCAAGCCCCTGATCCATGTGCTGCGGGCGGGCTTCATCGTCACCTCAGCCTGGTGCGCGGCCTATGCGGTCTCGCATTTGCCGCTCGCGGAGGCGAGTGCCTTTTTGATGACCGGCTCTCTCTTCATGTTGCCCTTGGGGGTGTTCTTTTTGGGGGAGAAACCGCATTGGCTGCGCTGGACTGGCGTGGCCGTGGGCTTCGGCGGGGTGCTGGTGATTTTGCAGCCGGGCGCGGGAGCCTTTCATCCGGCGGCATTGGTGGCTTTGCTGGGTGCGCTCATGGAGTCGATGCTGGGCATCGTCTTGAAAAAATACTCGGGCACCGAGCACCCGATCGCGGTGCTGACCTGGAGCCAGGTGGCGTGTTGGCTCACGTTTGGGCTGTTTACCGGTTTTGCACTCCCCGCAGTGCCTGCGAATTTGTGGCCCTTGTTGCCGGTGGTGGGCATGGCCGCGGCGGGGATTTACCTCGGTTATTTTTTCGCCTACCGGGCGGGCGATGCGTCGGCGGTGGAGGCGGGTAGTTTCTCTTTGCTGTTGTTCAGCCCGGCGCTGGGCGCGGTGTTTTTTGCAGAGACGCCGGACGCTGCGTTTTGGAGCGGTGCGGGTCTTTTGGTTTGCGGTATTGCGCTGGTCATCATCGAGCCCAAGGGCCATGCGCATTGAGGGTCGGCATTGATTCAGACTATCGGCCGTGGCATCATGGTTGACGATTAGGAGGCGACGGTATGACGCTGACAGAACTGAAATACATTGTTGCGGTAGCCCGTGAGCGGCATTTCGGCAAGGCAGCGGACGCCTGCTTTGTCTCGCAGCCCACGCTTTCCGTGGCGGTCAAAAAGCTCGAAGAGGAGCTGGACTGCAAGCTGTTTGAGCGCAGCGCCAACGAGGTGACGGTGACCCCGCTCGGCGAAGAAATTGTCCGGCAGGCCCAGAGTGTGCTGGAGCAGGCAGCCAACATCAAAGACATCGCCAAGCGTGGCAAAGACCCCTTGGCTGGCCCCCTCAAATTGGGGGTGATTTACACGATAGCGCCTTACCTGCTGCCGGCTTTGGTGCGGCAAGTCATCACCAAGAGCCCCCAAATGCCGCTGGTGCTGCAAGAGAACTTCACGGTGAAGCTGCTCGAGATGCTCCGCACCGGAGAGATCGACTGCGCCATTCTGGCCGAGCCTTTTCCGGATACCGGCCTGGCGCTCGCGCCCCTGTATGACGAGCCCTTCTATGCGGCGGTACCCGCAGGGAACGCACTCGCCAAGCAAAGCTCGGTCACGGCGGAGCAACTCAAAAGCGAAACCATGTTGCTGCTGGGCAATGGCCACTGCTTTCGTGACCACGTGTTGGAGGTCTGCCCCGAGTTCGCGCGTTTTTCCAGCGATGCTGAGGGTATCCGTAAAAGTTTTGAAGGCTCGTCACTGGAGACTATCAAGCACATGGTGGCTGCAGGCATGGGGATGACACTGGTGCCCCGCCTGAGTGTGCCCAAAGAGGCGCTGGAGCCCAAAAAGCGCGGTGCTGAGCCCGGTTTCGTCAAATACCTGCCGGTCCTGGATGCCAAGCCCGATGGCAGCCCGCTACCGCCGCCCATGCGCCGCGTGGTGCTGGCCTGGCGCCGCAGCTTTACCCGGTACGAGGCCATCGCCGCTCTGCGCAATGCCATCTACAGTTGTGAGCTGCCGGGTGTGACCCGTTTGTCTTGAATTGAATAAAAACGGCTGTTTGCCCAGGTTTTAAATGGGCGAGTAGCTATCAAAATCATAGTAATCCTGTGCGCGCGAAACTCTCTCTTTATCTCGATCTGATCCGCTGGAACCGGCCTGCCGGTTGGCTGCTGCTCTTGTGGCCGACCTTGTCTGCCTTGTGGTTGGCCCATGGCGGGTTTCCGGGTTGGCATTTGGTGGTGGTGTTCACCTTGGGCACGATCTTGATGCGCAGCGCCGGCTGCTGCGTGAACGATGTGGCGGACCGGGAGTTCGACAAGCACGTCAAGCGCACCGCCCAGCGCCCGGTGACCAGTGGCCGTATTTCGAGCCGCGAGGCCCTGGCGGTAGGCGGTGTGCTGGCCGCAGCCGCTTTCGGCTTGGTGCTGACGACCAATGCTGTCACGATTGCATGGTCCTTCGCCGCGCTGGCGGTGGCCTTGGTCTACCCCTATGCCAAGCGCTATGTCTCGATGCCGCAGGCGGTGTTGGGCGTGGCGTTCAGCTTTGGCATACCCATGGCCTATGCAGCCGTGAGGGGCGACATTCCGTGGCAGGCTTGGGCGTTGTTGGTGGGGAACCTGTTTTGGGTGCTGGCCTATGACACCGAGTACGCCATGGTGGACCGGGACGATGACCTGCGCATCGGCATGAAAACTTCCGCCATCACCTTGGGGCGTTACGACGTTCCCGCCATCCTTGCTTTCTATGTGCTGTATTTGTTGATCTGGAGTTGGCTCGTTCTTTCAGGCTTGCGCCATTCTTGGGGCTGGTGGCTGGGCTTAGCAGGCGCTATGGCCCAAGTGGTGTGGCACGGAACCCTGATCAAAGACCGCTCCCGCGAAGGCTGTTTCAAGGCCTTCCGCCTCAATCACTGGGTGGGCTTCTCGGTGTTTGTTGGTACAGTGCTGGGCATCGGTTTGCCCTAGTTTTTACTGGGACCGCGTATGAAAACTCCTACTCTTGGTCCCCGTGTTCCGTCGGCCTCTGCGTTGAAGACCGAATGGAATACGCTTGAATTCCACAGGCGGCGGCTCCAGCAAGTGGCGGGTGGCACTTTGGCGGCTTTGGTGCCGATTGGTCTGGCCTACGCCGCGGTGGGCAAATGGGCCATCGCCATGGCCTTTGTGACAGGAGTTCTAGGCACCGCGTTCGGCTGGTGGTATGGCCTGAAACACCAGTCCCAAAGGGGTTTTGCCCTGATCATGTGGGCCGTTTGGGCGACGGTGTCCTACCTGATGTGGCTCAGCGATGCTTTGCGTGATGTGGCCTTGCTGGCCTATCCGTTGATCTTGATCATGGCCGGACTTTTGGTCGGGCGCCGGGTGTTCCTGCAGCTGCTGGTGGCCATGCTGCTATTTGCCACCGTGATGACGCTGGCGACCGAAGTGCTCGGTTGGCGGCACAACACCCGCAACAGCACCGAGTTTGAGTTGTTGAGGGACGTGTGGGTCATGTTGTTGGCAGGTGCGTATGCCGTCTGGGGGACAGTGTCTGACTGGCGAAAAATGACGGAAGCCCTAGAGGTCCAGATAGAAGGCTATCGCCAGTCGCAAGCGCATTTGACTTATCTGTCCCAGCACGACGCGCTTACCGGATTGCCCAACCGCAGTCTGGGGCGCCACCAGATGGAGGCCGCGATTGAGCAGGCGCGCCTGCGTCACGGGCAGGTGGCCCTGATGTTTGTGGACCTGGATAACTTCAAATCCATCAACGACACCGTGGGGCATATTGCAGGCGACCAGTTCTTGCAGCAGATTGCCGAACGTTTGCGGGCAGCAGTGCGCGCATCGGACATCGTGATGCGACAAAGCGGGGATGAGTTCCTGGTGGGCTTGCTGGATGTTCCGGACAGTGCCGCGGTCCGCCGCGCTGCGGACGAGGTTCTTGCGCATCTGGGCGGGGTTTACCAGGTTCTGGGGACCGAGCTGTCGAGTTCATGTTCCATTGGTGTGGCACTCTATCCCTCAGACGGGGGCGACTTTGACACGCTGTTGCGCCATGCAGACCTGGCCATGTACAAGGCCAAACAGGCCGGGCGCAATAGCTACCGGTTTTTTGACGTGGCCATGCAGGACGACATGAGCGCGAGCCCGCGTCTGGTGGCCGAACTCCAAACCGCGCTGGCCCGCCATGAGTTTGTGCTGCATTACCAGCCGGTGGTGGATATGCGGGACCGGCGTCTGCTGGGCTGCGAAGCCCTGATCCGCTGGCAGCACCCCCAGCGCGGCTTGCTGGGGCCTACCGAGTTCATTCTGGCCGCGGAGCGTTCGGGCTTGATTGTGGATATCGGGCGTTGGGTTCTGGCGGAATCCTGTCGGCAAACAGCCCTCTGGCAGCAAGCGGGGCCGCCGCTCACCGTGGCGGTGAATATTTCACCCGTCCAGTTTCATCGCGGCGGACTGGAGGGCGCGGTTCAGCAGGCGCTGGACGCCTCCGGTTTGCCCCCACATTGCCTGGAGCTGGAGATCACCGAGTCGGTGTTGATGGGGGATGCTGCAACCCTGACGGACACCATCCGCAGCTTGAAGGCCCTGGGCGTGTCCATCGCCATTGATGATTTCGGCACAGGTTATTCAAACTTGGGCTATTTGCAACGGTTTGCCGCTGACAAAATCAAGATAGACCAGTCTTTTGTGCGGGGCGTGCTTACGGACCCTGGGCAACAGGTCATTGTTGCAGCCATTGTTCAAATGGGCTTGAGTTTGCAGATGGTTCCGCATGCCGAAGGGGTGGAAGCGCAAAGCGTTCGCGATGTGCTACTAGGCATGGGCTGCGCTACAGGACAGGGTTATTACTTCGGACGCCCCGTGCCCCCAGAGAGTTTTGCTGCCAGCTATTTGTAAACTCCGGGCATAAAAAACCCGGCCATGGGCCGGGTCGTCAGATGCGTTAGTTGGATTACTTGGCGCTCAGGCACTCGCTCATGAATTTCTTGCGGTCATCGCCCTTGAGGTCTTTGGTCTTGGCGTCCGCATTACAGGTCTTCATTTTGTTTTGCTGCGCGGTTTTGCCGCCTTCAGCTGCGGCGGGCTTGGCGCTCAGGCAGTCCTTCATGAAGGCTTTGCGTTCATCGCCTTTGAGGTCTTTGGTCTTGGCATCGGCATTGCAGGTCTTCATCTTGCCTTGCTGGGCTGTCGGAGCCTTTTCGTCTGCAGCATGCGCGCCGCCCACGGCCAGAGCCAAACCCAAAGCGATATAAGAAATCAGTTGCTTCATGTGGTGTCCCGTAAAAAAGGCAGCGCGGCTGCCGTTGCAGAAATCCCTCAATGGGAGCCCTCAGCATACAGCCTGCCCATGACCACAGGGGCGGACAAAGTCACAGAAATCACAGTTTTTCCGGGCCCGTAAAATCTGCGCATGCTTACTGTCAAACACGAACTTCTGCAGGCGCTGGCCGCCTGCCTGGAAAAACTTTCTCCCGGAGCCGGCCCCAAGGCCGCCTTCGAGTCGCCCAAGGTGGCGGCCCATGGCGATTTCGCCACCACGGCGGCCATGCAATTGGCCAAGCCGCTCAAGATGAATCCGCGCCAGCTCGCCGAAACGCTGCGCACGGAGCTGCTGGCCACCCCGGTGTACCAACAGTGGGTGCAAGACGTTGAAATTGCCGGCCCCGGCTTTATCAACATTCGCCTGAAGCCCGCTGCCAAGCAGGAAGTGGTGCGCGAAGTGCTGGGCCAAGGCTTGCGCTTTGGCTACCAGGCGGACAGTGGCAAGCCGGTGTTGGTGGAGTTTGTGTCGGCCAACCCCACCGGTCCGTTGCACGTGGGCCACGGCCGCCAGGCGGCGCTGGGCGACGCCATCTGCAACTTGTTTGCCACCCAAGGCTACAAGGTGCACCGCGAGTTTTATTACAACGACGCCGGCGTGCAAATCGAAACGCTCACCAAGAGCACCCAATTGCGCGCCAAGGGCTTCAAGCCCGGCGACACCTGCTGGCCCACCGACCCCGATAACCCGGAGAGCAAGGCGTTTTACAACGGCGATTACATCCAGGAAATTGCCAACGATTTTCTGGCCTGTGCGACCGTCAAGGCAGACGACCGCGAGTTCACCGCCAATGGCGATGTGACCGATTACGACAACATCCGCCAGTTTGCGGTGGCGTACTTGCGTAACGAGCAGGACAAAGACTTGCAGGCCTTCAATCTGCACTTTGACCAGTACTACCTCGAGTCCAGCCTGTACACCAGCGGCCGTGTCGAAGCGGCGGTGAACAAGCTGGTATCGAACGGCAAAACTTATGAGCAGGACGGCGCGCTGTGGCTCAAGAGCACCGACTACGGTGACGACAAAGACCGCGTCATGCGCAAGAAGGATGGCACCTACACCTACTTCGTGCCCGATGTGGCGTACCACATTGCCAAGTGGGAGCGTGGCTTCAGCAAAGTGGTGAACATCCAGGGCACCGACCACCACGGCACGATTGCCCGGGTGCGTGCCGGGCTGCAAGCGGCCGATGTCGGCATTCCCCAAGGCTACCCCGACTACGTGTTGCACACCATGGTGCGCGTGGTCAAGGGCGGTGAAGAGGTCAAGATCAGCAAGCGCGCCGGCAGCTATGTGACGCTGCGCGACCTGATCGAGTGGACCAGCAAAGACGCGGTGCGCTTCTTCCTGCTGAGCCGCAAGCCGGACACCGAATACACCTTCGATGTGGATTTGGCAGTGGCTAAAAATAACGACAACCCCGTTTACTACGTGCAGTACGCCCACGCGCGCATTTGCTCGGTGCTGGCGAGCTGGGGTGGCGATGTGGCCCTGCTCAAGGGGGTTGACCTGTCAGTCCTCGAGAGCCAGCAAGCCCAGGCCCTGATGCTGCTGTTGGCCAAATTCCCTGAAATGCTGACCGCCGCCACTGAGGGCGAGGCGCCACATGACGTGACTTTCTACCTGCGCGAATTGGCGGCCAGCTACCACAGCTACTACGATGCCGAGCGCATTCTGGTGGATGACGAGGCGGTCAAACTCGCGCGCCTGGCGCTGGTCGCTGCGACTGCGCAGGTGCTGCACAATGGCCTGGCGGTGCTGGGCGTGAGCGCTCCGCAGAAGATGTAATTTCTCTGAGAAAGCAAGGCATGAAGAACGAGCGTGGCGGAACCCTGGTCGGGTTCATCGTAGGCGTGGTGGTGGGCTTGGGCGCAGCGCTGGCGGTGGCGGTTTACGTCACCAAAGTGCCTGTGCCTTTTATGAACAAGAGCAACAGCCGCAGCGCCGACCAGGATGCTGCCGAGACCCAGAAAAACAAAAACTGGGACCCGAATGCGCCGATGTACGGCAAAAATCCGGTCGGGGCTGTGCCTGCTACCAGCGTGCCGGGACTGGCCGCTTCCAGCCCGAGTGCGCCGAACAAAGTTTCTGAGGTGAAGTCGCCGGCTACTGACGCCAAAACGGATGCCAAATCCGAAGCAAAGTCAGAGGCGAAGACGGATTCCAAGGCTGACGCCAAAACAGCCGCCAAGCCGGATGCCAAAGCAGACCCCAAAGCCTCTGCCGATCCTTTGGGTGATCTGGCAAAGGCCAGGGTGGCGGCATCGGAGTCGGAGGTGTTCTCTTTCTGGGTGCAGGTGGGCTCGTTCCGTACTGCCGAGGATGCAGAAAGCCAGCGTGCCAAGCTTTCGTTGAGCGGTATTGAAACCAAAATTTCCGAGCGCGAGCTATCGGGCAAACCGGTGTTCCGGGTCCGGGTCGGTCCTTTCGAGAAGAAAGAGGATGCGGACAAGGCCAAGGAAAAGATGGACAAAGCCGGTTTGGAAACAGCGCTGGTGCGCGTGCAGCGCTGAGCCAGAGCGGGAACTTTGGGCGCGGTGCTTGCTCACACAGCGCCTCTATGGAGTCTTTTTGATATGAAACGTCGTGCATTTACCCATGTCGCTGCTGGCGCGGCCTTGAGCGCCGCCGGAACCTGGTCTTCTTTGGCTCAAGCCCAGGCGAAAAAGCCAGAGGCCGGTACCGACTATCAGGTGGTAGATCCCCGCGCGCCGGTCGAGGCGCCTGCAGGAAAGATCGAGGTGGTGGAGTTCTTTTGGTACAACTGCCCGCACTGCAACGCGTTTGAGCCGGCATTGCAGGCCTGGACCAAAAATCTCCCCAAAGATGTGTCGTTCCGCCGTGCGCCGATTGCTTTCCAGGAAAGCTTTGTTCCTCAGCAGCGCTTGTTTTACACACTGGAGGCCATGGGTCTGGTGCCCAAACTCCACGCCAAAGTGTTTGCCGCCATCCATGTGGAAAAGCAAAACCTGGCGCGGCCCGAGGCCATCGTGGAGTGGATCAGCCAACAGGGCGTGAACCGAGAGCAGTTTGTGGCCCAGTACAACTCATTCACAGTAGCGACCAAGGCCGGCAAGGCACTGCAGTTGCAAAACGCGTACAAGGTGGAAGGCGTGCCGGCCCTCGGTGTGGCGGGGCGTTTTTATACCGACGGCTCCATGGCCGGCAACATGCAGCGGGCCTTGCAAGTGGTCGATGCATTGATCGCCGACCAGCGCGCAGGACGCGGCTAATACCCAAGCCCTGCACTAGGCAAACCTGTGGCGCTTGGCCTCAGGTGCGGGGCTAGAATGAATTTTTATTCATCGTTGAGGAGTCTGTCGTATGTCTAGCCAGAAGTTCCGTTTGGTCACCCGTAGCGATTTCGATGGCTTGGTGTGCGCCGTTCTCCTTAACGAATTGGACTTGATCGACGACATCAAGTTCGTCCACCCCAAGGACATGCAGGACGGCAAGATCGAGGTCTCTGACCGCGACATCACGACCAACCTGCCCTACGTGCCGGGCGTCCACTTGGCGTTTGATCACCACGAGTCTGAGACGCTGCGCAACACCGGCGAGCGGCCCAATCACATCATCCTGCCGCATGCCGATTCGGCGGCTCGCGTGGTCTATGACCACTATGGCGGCGCCAGCCGCTTTCCGGCACGCTTCCACGACATGATGGAGGCGGTGGACAAAGGCGACTCCGCCCGCTTCAGCCACGATGAAATCATGAATCCCACCGGTTGGGTGCTGCTGAATTACCTGATGGATTCGCGCACCGGCCTGGGCCGATTCCGCGAGTTCCGGGTCAGCAATTACCAGCTGATGATGGACTTGATCCAGTATTGCCGTCACCACGGTATCGAGCAGATCCTGCAGCTGCCGGACGTGGTCGAGCGGGTCGAGCTCTATTTTGAGCATGCGGCCAAAGCCAAGGAGCAGCTCTTGCGCTGCTCTACCGTGCACGGCAATCTGCTGGTGCTGGACTTGCGCAATGAGGACATCATTTACGCAGTCAACCGGTTCATGGTGTACGCCTTGTTCCCGGATACCAATATTTCCATCCACGTGTTGTGGGGTCTGCAAAAGCAAAACACCGTGTTTGCGACCGGTAAATCGATCACCAACCGCAGCTCAAAAACCCATGTTGGCGAATTAATGCTGAGCTACGGCGGCGGCGGCCATGCCAATGCCGGCACCTGCCAAGTGGATAACGCCCAAGCCGCCGAAGTGCTGCAAGCGCTGATCCACAAAATTAACGCAGACGGCTGAGTACGGCGGGGGCAGGAGCCATGAAG
>JAIXVK010000052.1 GCA_027483085.1 Comamonadaceae bacterium
GACGCAGGCAAAACCACTTCGGGTCGAGAATGCGAGTCCACTATAGGGCCGCCGCACACGCTTTTTTTCGACTCTTACAAATGCTTACTCCCTTCAAGAGTAACCATACATCGCATACAAAACCGCAACATATGGCAAGCTGACAGCCCCGCTTTCGCGCGTAGACTGGGCCAAGGCACGCTTTTTCCATGGCCGGCCCACGCCGGCAGAGATTCAGGTCTATACTTTCAGGAAAGCGCCGCTCCACGGGGACTGGCGCTTGTGCAAGACACGCTAGCTGCAAAGGTGCAATGATGGGCAAACTCAAAAATACCGGCTTGATCGGCCTGGGCGTGGTGGCCGGCGTCGCCGTGTCGCTGCAATTTTCCGCCATGGCGCAAAAAACCGTCGAGCCGCCCCTGCCGCTGGCAGAGCTGCGCCAGCTGGCCGATGTGTTTGGCCTGATCAAGTCCGATTACGTCGAGCCCGTCGAAGACAAGAAACTGCTGGAAGACGCCATTTCCGGCATGGTCGCCTCGCTCGACCCCCATTCCGCCTACCTCGACAAGAAAGCCTACGCCGAGCTGCGCGAAGGCTCCGAAGGCAAGTTTGTCGGACTCGGCATTGAAATTGGCATGAGCGAAGACGGCTACATCAGGATCGTCTCGCCCATCGAGGATTCACCCGCCTACCGCGCCGGCATCAAGGCCGGCGATCTGATCACACGCCTCGATGGCCAGCCCGTGAAAGGCGTCAGCCTGGACGACAGCGTCAAGCGCATGCGCGGCGAACCGGGCACCAAGGTGTCGCTGACCATTGCCCGCAAGGATGAACCGCAGCCGCTGGCGTTCACCATCACGCGCGAGGAAATCCATCAGAAGAGCGTGAAGGCGAAGATGGTCGAGCCCGGCTACGCCTGGCTGCGCGTGTCGCAATTCCAGGAACCGACCGTCGACGACATGGCCGCGCAGATCACGGCCCTGTACCAGCAGGACCCGAACATCAAGGGCATGGTGCTGGACCTGCGCAACGATCCGGGCGGCGTGCTGCAGGGCGCCATCGGCGTCTCGGCCGCCTTCCTGCCGAAGGATGCGGCCATCGTCTCGACCAACGGCCAGCTGCCGGACTCGAAACAGGTGTTCTATGGTCGCGCCGAATACTATACCTTCCGCGCGGAAGGCGATGCGCTGGCGAAATTGCCTGCCGCTATCAAGAAAGTGCCGCTGGTGGTGCTGGTCAACACGGGCTCGGCCTCGGCCTCGGAAATCGTCGCCGGCGCCCTGCAGGATTACCAGCGCGCCACCATCATCGGCACGCCAACCTTCGGCAAGGGTTCCGTGCAAACCATCCGCCAGCTGACGGCCGACACGGCCGTCAAGCTGACGACGGCCCGCTACTACACGCCGAACGGCCGCTCGATCCAGGCCAAGGGCATCGTGCCCGACCTGCTGGTCGATGAAAATGCGGACGGCGACGGCTTGAACGGCTTGCGCATCCGCGAAGCGGACCTGACCAAGCACCTGAGCAACGACCGCGACCAAGGCAGTGCCAACGACGGCGCCAAGGCCGCCCCCGTCAACGACGAGATGGAAGAGCAATTGCGCCTCATCGCCCTGGAAAAAACCCGCAAGCCGCTGGAATTTGGCAGCCGGGACGATTTTCAATTGCACCAGGCGCTGAACCACCTGAAGGGTTTGCCGGTGCAACTGGCCAAGGCCGAACCGGTGGTGGTGCAAGCCGACGTCAAGAAAGAACAGAAGAAGTAGGCAATTGGGGGTCAGACCCGGCGGGTCTGACCCCATCCAGCAGAGGGCGCCATGTCCCCCGATAACCGGTCCACGCGACAAAAATCAATCTTCCGCCACACTTCCCCCTGCCCCGCAACACGAAACTCTCTACAGTCGAGCCCGTTTGTGTAAAATTTGCTTCACTTATCGGCAGCGCGCCGATTGCCAAATTTGAAAGTTTAACCATGAAACAAGTCGTCATCAGCGGTACCGGACTGTACACGCCGCCATTTTCGATCTCCAACGAAGAGCTGGTCATCTGCTTCAATGCTTACGCGGAAAAGTTCAATGCCGACAACGCCGACGCGATCACCGCAGGCACGGTGACGGCGCTGGAGCTGTCGAGCGTGGCCTTCATCGAAAAGGCATCCGGCATCAAGTCGCGCTTCGTGATGGAAAAGGAAGGCATCCTCGATCCGGCGCGCATGGTCTCGCGCATCCCGGAACGGGGCGATGACGAACTGTCCTTGCAGGCGGAAATGGCGGTCGCCGCCGCGCGTGACGCCTTGGCGCGCGCCGGCCGCACACCGGCCGACATCGACATGGTGCTGGTGGCCTGCAGCAATATGCAGCGCGCCTATCCCGCCATGGCGGTGGAAGTGCAGGATGCGCTGGGCATCGACGGGTATGGTTTTGACATGAATGTGGCGTGTTCGTCCGCCACCTTCGGCATCCAGCAAGCGGTCGCCGCCGTGCAAAGCGGCCAGGCACGCGCCGTGCTGGTGTTGAATCCCGAAATCACCAGCGGCCACCTGAACTGGCGCGACCGCGACAGCCATTTCATTTTCGGCGACGCCTGCACCGCCATCATCGTCGAAGCCAAGGACACGGCCGTCTCTACGCACCAGTTCGAGATCATCGGCACGGAACTCAAAACGCGCTTCTCTAACGCCATCCGCAACAATTTCGGCTTCCTCAACCGTTTTGACGAGTCCGGCGTGGGCAAGGCCGACAAGTTGTTCCGCCAGCAAGGCCGCAAGGTCTTCAAGGAAGTGTGCCCGATGGCGGCCGAGATGATCAAGGCGACCCTGGCCAAGGCCGGCGTGGAAGTGGCGCAAGTCTCCCGCTACTGGCTGCACCAGGCCAACCTGAACATGAACCTGCTGATCGCGCGCCTGATCCTGGGCCGCGACGCCGAGGCCAACGAAGCGCCCGTGATCCTCGACACCTACGCCAACACCTCGTCGGCCGGTTCCATCATCGCTTTCCATACCTATCAGGATGACATGGCGGCGGGCAGCACCGGCGTCATCTGCTCGTTCGGCGCCGGCTATTCCATCGGCTGCGTGGTCGTGCGCAAGGTGTAAGCGTTGGGAGCGATCTGCGCCTGATTGCCTCAATTAGACGCAGATCGCAGTCGATGGCATGCGTTCGTGGCCAGCTGGACGAAGATATAGCGCAAATTTTTTGTAAAAAAGGCGGCAGGAAGATTCCAGCCGCAGCTTTGTTGCGTTTATACTCAATCGCTGAACGGCCTCTTTTTCCATCCGCACGTCCCCATAAGGAACCCACCACGCATGCCCCATGACATCAGTCTGATCACCACCATCGCCGCCGCCCTCGGGGTCGGCCTCATCTTCGGCTTCATCGCCGCGCGCCTGAAACTGCCGGCATTGGTCGGCTATCTGGCCGCCGGCATCATCATCGGACCGGCCACGCCCGGTTTTGTGGCGAATGCGGAAATAGCCGGGCAATTGGCGGAGATCGGGGTGATGCTGATGATGTTTGGTGTCGGCCTGCACTTTTCCATCGACGATTTGTGGGACGTGCGCAAGATTGCGCTACCCGGCGCCGTCCTGCAGATCGGCGTCGCCACGGCGATGGGCATGGGCCTGGCCCACTGGTGGGGCTGGACTCTCGGTGGCGGACTGGTCTTTGGCTTGGCCCTGTCCGTGGCCAGTACCGTGGTGCTGCTGCGCGCGCTGGAAGAGCGGGGCATCCTCGACTCGCTCAATGGCCGTATCGCCGTCGGCTGGCTGGTGGTGGAAGACCTCGTCACCGTGCTGGTGCTGGTGCTGCTGCCGGCGTTCGCCGGTGTGCTCGGTGGCAAGGTCGCGCCGGATGCCGCGGCCACCAGCCTGTGGCAAACCCTGGCCGTGACCTTGGGGCAAGTAGCCGGTTTCATCGTCTTCATGCTGGTGGTGGGCCGCAAGCTGTTTCCATGGATTTTGTGGCAAGTGGCGCGCACCGGTTCGCGCGAACTGTTCACCTTGTGCGTGATCGCCGCCGCCGTCGGCATCGCCTACGCCTCGACCAAGCTGTTCGGCGTGTCGTTCGCGCTGGGCGCCTTCTTCGCCGGCATGGTGCTGCGCGAATCCGAACTCAGCCACCGCGCCGCGGAAGAGTCCCTGCCCCTGCGCGACGCGTTCGCCGTGCTGTTCTTCGTGTCCGTCGGCATGCTGTTCGAGCCGACCATCCTCATCGACAAGCCCCTGCAAGTGCTGGCCGTGTGCGCCATCATTATCTTCGGCAAGTCGATCGCCGCCTTCCTGCTCGTGATGGCGCTGCGCTATCCGCCGAAGACGGCCATCATCGTCTCGGCCAGCCTGGCGCAGATCGGCGAATTCTCGTTCATTTTGGCCGCGCTGGGCCTGTCGCTGGGCCTGATGCCGCAGGAAGGGCAAAGCCTGATCCTGGCCGGCGCCAGCCTGTCGATCGCCCTCAACCCGCTCGTCTTCAGCATGGCCAAGCCGCTGCTGCGCGTGATCGGCAACAGCGATTTCGCGCGCAAGTTCGAACGCACCACGGACCCGCTGGCCGAGCTGCCGATGACGGTGCCGCAGGAAAAGCTGTCGGGCCAGATCGTCCTCGTCGGCTACGGCCGCGTGGGCCGGCGCATTGCCGCCGCCCTGATGGAGCGGGGCATCCACTTTGTCGTGGCCGAGGAAAACCGCGAAATCGTCGACCAGCTGCGCAAGCAGGGCATCCCGGCCGTGGCCGGCAATGCGGGCGAACCGGCCGTGCTGATCCAGGCGCACATCACGCACGCCACCATGCTCGTCATCGCCACGCCGGACACCTTCCACGTGCGTGCCATGATCGAGACGGCGCGCGCGCTGAACCCCGCCATCCTGACGGTGGTACGCACGCACAGCGAGGAAGAGGCGGAATTGCTGCGCGCGGAAAACGCCGGCAAGGTGTTTATCGGCGAGCACGAACTGGCGAATGGCATGGCCGAGCACGTGCTGCAGAGTTTTGAGACGGCGAAGAAGGGCCACGGCGCGCACTAAGCCAGCGCCAGCGCTCTTTCCGCCCAGCAAGCCTGCCCGCTTACCAGCCGGCAGGCTTTTTTTTTACAGGCTGGCGGCCAGTTCCGCGCCTTCGCGGATGGCCCGCTTGGCGTCGAGTTCCGCCGCCAGCGCGGCGCCGCCGATTTTATGAAAACGGGGGCCGCCCGCGACCAGCGGTTTGCCATCCTTGTCCGTTTCCGGCATGAGGTCCGTCAGGCTGTCCTGGCCCGCGCAGATGACCACGTTATCCACCGCCAGCAGGCGCTGCTCGCCGCCCACGGTGATGTGCAAGCCCTGCCCGTCGATCTTGTCGTAGCTCACGCCGGCCAGCATGGCCACGCCGTTGCGCGCCAGCGCCGCGCGGTGCACCCAGCCCGAGGTCTTGCCCAGCCCCGCGCCCACTTTCGACGTCTTGCGCTGCAACAAAAAGATTTGCCGCACGGGATGCGGCGCGGCAGGCGCCACCAGGCCGCCGCCCGTTGCCGCATTCAAGTCCACGCCCCACTCGCCCGCCCAGGTGGCCACGGGCTGGGGCAGCGGGTGCGCCGGGTCGTGCAATAAATACTCGCCCACGTCGAAACCGATGCCGCCCGCGCCAATGATGGCCACGCGCGCGCCCACGGGTTTCTTGGCTTGCAGCACATCCAGGTAGGACAGCACGGTCGGGTGGTCGATGCCGGGAATGGCCGGCAGGCGCACCTTGATGCCCGTGGCGATGATGACGTCGTCGTAGCCGCCGGCCAGCAATTGCTCGCGCGTGACGCGCTGGCCCAGGCGCAGCTTGATATTCGACAAGGCGATGCGGCGCGCAAAATAGCGGATGGTTTCCGTAAATTCTTCCTTGCCCGGTATCTGCATGGCCACCTTGAACTGGCCGCCCACGCTGTCGCTGCTGTCGAACAGGGTCACCTCGTGCCCGCATTCGGCCGCCACGGTGGCGGCCGACAGGCCGGCCGGCCCGGCGCCGACGACGGCCACGCGGCGCGGCACGGCCTTTTTCGCATAGACCAGTTCCGTTTCATGGCAGGCGCGCGGATTGACCAGGCAGCTGGCGCGCTTGTTGGCAAAGGTGTGGTCGAGACAGGCCTGGTTGCAGCCGATGCAGGTGTTGATCTCGTCCGCGCGGCCCGCAGCCGCCTTGGCGACAAAATCAGGGTCGGCCAGGAAAGGGCGCGCCATCGACACCAGGTCGCAGTCGCCCCGCTCGAGGATGGCGTTGGCTTCGTGCGGCATGTTGATGCGGTTCGACGCCACCACGGGAATCGTGACTTCGCGGCGCAGCCGGCCCGCCACGCTGGCAAACGCGGCGCGCGGCACCGAGGTGACGATGGTGGGCACCCGCGCCTCATGCCAGCCGAAACCCGTATTCAGAATCGTTACGCCCGCCTGCTCCAGGGCCCTGGCGACCGTCACCACGTCGTCCCAGGTATTGCCGCCCTCGACCAGGTCGAGCAGGGAATGGCGGTACATGATGATGAAGTTGGGGCCGACGGCGGCGCGGATGCGGCGCACGATCTCC
>JAIXVK010000640.1 GCA_027483085.1 Comamonadaceae bacterium
GATGCGCGTGCTCGGTCGCTGGATGCGCATGGTGACCATCCCCAACCAAAGCTCGGTGGCCAAGGCGTTTATGGAGTTCGGCGACGACGACCGCATGAAGCCCTCTGCCTACTTTGACCGCGTGGTAGATGTGATGGAAGAGCTGATGAAGTTCACCCTGCTCACCCGCGATGCGTCCGACTACCTTGTGGACCGCTACTCAGAGCGTAAAGAGAGCGCTGAGCAACTGATGAAGCGGGTCAATCAGCGTAGCCTGTAAGCCATGACTCCCCTCCAGCTCCTGCAACACCCCACCCGCCACCTGTTCTTCACCGGCAAGGGGGGCGTGGGCAAAACCTCGCTGTCCACCGCCTGCGCGATCGCATTGGCCGACAGCGGCAAAAAGGTGCTGCTGGTGAGCACCGATGCCGCCAGCAACTTGGACGAGATGCTGGGCATCACACTGGCCAACACGCCGGTGCCGGTACCCGGTGTGCCCGGCTTGTGGGTGCTCAACATCGACCCCGACAACGCGGCCCAAAGCTACCGCGCCCGCGTGCTGGCGCAGATGGACCCGGCCAGTACCGAGGCCGAGCGCAGCCAGGTGCAAGAGCAGTTGTCCGGCGCCTGCACCACCGAGATTGCCGCGTTTGACGAATTCGCCAACCTGCTCAGCGGCAACGCTGCAGGCTATGACCATGTGGTGTTTGACACCGCGCCCACCGGCCACACGCTGCGCCTCTTGAGCTTGCCCAAAGCCTGGACGGGTTTTCTGGCAGACAACGACCGGGGCGCGTCCTGCCTCGGGCCGCACTCAGGCCTGAAGATGCAAGAGGCGCGCTTTGCCCAAGCGCTGCAGACCTTGAGTAACCCGGCGCAAACCACCGTGGTACTGGTTACCCGGCCGGATGTGGGTGCGATTACCGAGGCCGCGCGCACCTCGCTGGAACTCAATGAACTGGGCCTTCACAACCAGCGACTGGCTATCAACGGCGTGTTCCATGCCAGCGTGGCGGGCGATGCGGTCGCTACTGCTTTTGAGTCACTGGGCGCCCAAGCCTTGGCCGCCATGCCAGCGCACTTGCAGGTCTTGCCGCAAGACCGCATTGCCCTGCGGGCGTTTGACACGGTGGGCCTGTCTGCTCTGCGCGCACTGCTGTACACCGCAGAACCGGTAGCTCAGATCCAACCGGCACCGGAGCATGCAGGCATCCACCCTACCCATACCCTATCTGCGCTGACCGACGCACTAGCTACCCCAGGCCGTGGGCTCATCATGGTCATGGGCAAAGGCGGCGTGGGCAAAACCACCATCGCCGCTGCCATTGCCGCAGGATTGGTACAACGTGGTCACTCGGTGCACCTGAGCACCACTGACCCCGCCGACCATCTGCAAGTGACCGTGCACGGCAGCCTGCCCGGCCTGAAGGTGGACCGCATTGATCCCCAGGCCGAGACGGAAAAATACATCGCCAAAGTGATGGCTGCCAAGTCACCCAGCTTGGATGCTGAGGGCATTGCGTTGTTGCGCGAAGACCTGCAGTCCCCCTGCACCGAAGAGGTGGCCGTGTTCCACGCGTTCTCGCGCATCGTGAGTGAGGCGCGCAGTGCCTTCGTGGTATTGGACACTGCGCCCACCGGCCACAGCCTGCTGCTGATGGACGCCACCGGCGCTTATCACCACCAGATGCTGCGTGAGTACGGCGACGCCAACCCCGGCCGCCTTATCACCCCGCTGATGCGCCTGCAAGACCCGCAACACACCAAGATCGTGCTGGTTACGCTGCCCGAAATCACGCCCGTGTCGCAAGCGGCCGCGCTGCAGGACGACCTGCGCCGCGCCAAGATTGAGCCCTATGCGTGGGTCATCAACAAAAGCATGGCCGCAGCCGGCACCCACGATCCGCTGTTGGCAGCACGACTGGCTGGGGAAGAAAAACAGATGGACCGGATTGCCCACGGTCTGTCACTGCACAGCTATGTCGTGCCCTGGATGGCCGAGCGGCCGGTGGGACTTGCTGCGCTGGGGGCGTTGACTACGCTATCAAAAGCGTAGCTGCTCGCGCATATTTCACGAGCGCTAGAGGCATTTTCTATTCAGAAGTTGGCAGCCGTCTTGCGGAAACCCAGTCGCTTCAAGCGCAAAGCCGCTGCACAAGCCAATGTGACGCCCAGCAGCACTTCCGCCCAGATGGTGAGGTTAGTTGCCAGCGTGTGCTCCGAGCACAGGCCCAGGGTGTAGTGCAACAGGCCGTCTGCGCCCAGCAAGCCATAGGCAACCAACAGAACAGCTGCCCACCGAGACCAGCCCATCCGGCTGGCGATCAAGGACAGGCCACCCACTGCGGCTACTGCCAACCAGGCGAGATACACCGACTCCCGCGTCATCCACACCGGCAAGCCGGGATAGAACGCGATGTACTCCGCGTTGTGTGCGAAGTGAGTGAGGCTGGCGAGGGTGTAAAGGGCAAACAGCAGGTTCATAAAACTCATTCGAGTCGCCTCAAGTGCGAAATGACTTGAAGCTTGCGCACGATGGTGTGACATGCCCAAACACCCATGGCACCAAATGCAATGGCGAGCCACGGTGAAGACAGGCTGGAATTATTTGGATAGTCCAAGTAGAGGCGATAGAAAACCAAAGAGGCGAAAAAAGCAAAAGCAAGACTCACATAGTCAGCGATTCGTACCGGTGAAAAAACCAGTGTCCCGTCGCGAGAGTCCCGCCAACCAAGAACTGTGTTGGACCCTTGTGCTTTCAGGGGCCGTTCGAGGAAGGCGATGACCGTCATACCGGAATACACCTCTTGCCACCCTGGCACTACCCAGTTGTGCAAACTTCCATCTGACAGCTTGAAAGAAATGTACGTCCAACGACTAAAACGAAATGCGTCTTTGGTGACTCGAACGACCTCATGAATCGTGACACGCTCAGCCCGCAAGTTTGATACTCCGTCAGTGGTCTTTGTTCGTGATGACCTTGTCACCCCTGCGCGGCTTGCCCGCGCGACCGGCTTTGGACCAGTCGTAGTCCTGGCCGTCCGGGGTTTTGCCGTCCACCACGGCGTCCACGCCCTGCTTGCCTACGTTTTGCGGGTTCTCGCTGGCCATGGTCACGAAGGTGTAGCCGGCATCCCGCTTTTCCTTGGTGATCTGCAGGGCATGCACCAGGTCTGAGGTCTCAGCGCCATGGGATTGGCCTTCGGTGTCGGTCCAGTAGATTTTGAACATGGGGAGCCTTGAATTCAGGAGTGTGGGCGCTCAGGCCAGCCACTTTTGCATGAAGCCGGCCTGGCCCATGGCCGGGTCCAGCTCGTAGTAGGCAAAGCCGACGCGGCGGTACAGCTTTTCGGCACCTGTGTTGCCCGAGAGCACTTCCAGCGTGAGCTTGCAGGCGCCGCGCTCGCGTGCGATGGTCTCGGCCATGGCCAACATCTGTTCACCGATGCGCTGGCCGCGGTAGCCCGCCAGCACGGCCACATCGTGCACATTGACCAGTGGCTTGCA
>JAIXVK010000292.1 GCA_027483085.1 Comamonadaceae bacterium
GTGATGACCGGTGCCCTTTTGCCCGTTGGCTTGGACACCGTAGTACCCCATGAAATGACCACTGTGGAAGGTGATCAAGTCCAACTTTCTGCCGGCCGTTTGCGTGCCGGCGACAACCGCCGCCTGCGCGGTGAAGACCTGCAGCTCGGTGGCGTTGCGCTATCAAAAGGAGAGCTGCTTACGCCTGCTGCACTTGGGCTAGCGGCCAGTTTGGGCCTGAAAAGGCTGACAGTGGTGCGCCGGCTGAAGGTGGCCTATCTTTCTACCGGGGACGAAGTCATGTCCCCCGGCGAGCCGCTACGCGAAGGCGCAGTGTTTGACAGCAACCGCTACACCATTGCCAGCCTGCTGGGGCGCCTAGGCTGCGACGTGATCGAGCTAGGGGTGGTGCGCGATGAGCCGGTGGCCCTTGAAGCCGCTTTCCGCCGCGCAGCCGAGCAGGCCGATGTGATCATCAGCAGCGGCGGTGTGAGCGTGGGCGAGGCCGACTTCACCAAATCGATGATGGCCAAGCTGGGCGATGTGGCCTTCTGGCGCATTGCCATGCGGCCCGGCCGGCCCTTTGCCTTGGGCCGCATTGACAGCACCGTGTTGTTCGGCCTGCCGGGGAACCCGGTGGCGGTGATGGTGACTTTTCTGTCGCTGGTGCGCCCGGCGCTGCTCAAGATGATGGGTGCCCACCCGAAGCCGCAGCCCTTGCTGCAGGCCCGCAGTGTGGAGCCCCTGCGCAAAAAAGCCGGCCGCACCGAGTACCAGCGCGGCATCGTGACTGCCAGCCCTGACGGGCAATTGCAGGTGCGCAGCACTGGTAACCAGGGTTCGGGCGTGCTGAGTTCCATGGTGCAGGCCAACGGCCTCATCGTGCTGGGTCACGAGCAAGGGAACTTGGCAGCCGGTGAGCTGGTCAGCGTGATGATGTTTGACGGCGTGATTTGAGGCCGTGCGAGGCCCCTCGTGCAGAAGGCACAAGAGGCCTGCAGGGCAGTAACAGTGTGACTTACGGAGTATCCAATGAGCGAACAAAAAATTGAGTTGTACGACGGCCCGGCCGGTGGTTGGGGCGCATTGCGCAGCGTCGGCAAAGCGCTGCTGCGCCAGGACATTCCGGTCAAAGGCGCCAAAACGCTGTTGTCGGCCAACCAGCCGGACGGTTTTGACTGCCCCGGTTGCGCCTGGCCCGATCGCAACCATGGCTCGACCTTCGAGTTTTGCGAAAACGGCGCCAAAGCCGTGGCGGCAGAAGCCACCGCACGCCGTGTCACCCGCGACTTTTTTGCGCAGCACAGCGTGGCCGAATTGGCTTTGCAGAGCGACTTTGCCTTGGAAGACCACGGCCGCTTGACCGAGCCTATGGTCTACGACGCGCAGACCGACCACTACCGCCCCATCAGCTGGGACGACGCCTTCGGCCTGATCGCCAAACACCTCAACGCTTTGCCGGACCCTAACCAGGCCGCGTTCTACACCTCCGGGCGCGCCAGCAACGAAGCGGCGTTCTTGTACCAGCTGTTTGTGCGCCAATACGGCACCAACAACTTCCCCGATTGCTCCAACATGTGCCACGAGCCCAGCGGCACCGGCATGCGCGAGAGCATTGGCGTAGGCAAGGGCACCGTCACGCTGGACGACTTCACGCAGGCTGAGGCCATCTTTATCTTCGGCCAGAACCCCGGCACCAACCACCCGCGCATGCTGGGCGAGTTGCGCCAGGCCGCCAAGCGCGGCGCGCGCATTGTGAGCATCAACCCGATGCGCGAGCGCGGGCTGGAGCGCTTTGCCGACCCGCAAGACAAGCTGGAAATGGCCACCCTGGGCGACACCGCCATCAGTAGCCACTACTTCCAGTTGCGCATAGGTGGCGACTTTGCCTTCGTCAAAGGCATGATGAAAGCCTTGGTCGAGTGGGACGATGCCGGGCGCCAGGTGTTGGACCATGCCTTCATTGCCGAGCACACCACCGGTTTTGACGCGCTGCTGCAGGATCTGCGCGCCGAATCCTGGGAGCTGCTGGAGAAAGAGTCCGGCCTGAGTGTTGAGCACATGCGCAGTGCGGCGGATGTGTATGCCAAGGCCGGCAGCACCATTGCGTGCTGGGGCATGGGCATCACCCAGCACCAGAATTCGGTGGCCACGATTCAGATGATCGTCAACCTGTTGCTCATGCGCGGCAACATCGGCCGCCCCGGCGCCGGTCCGTGCCCCGTGCGCGGCCACAGCAACGTGCAGGGCGACCGCACCATGGGTATTTGGGAGCACCCGCCCAAAGCGTTGTTGCAAAACCTCGAGCGCGTGTTCGGCTTTACGCCTCCGCAGGAGCCTGGTCTTGGCACGGTAGACACCATCCGCGCCATGCTGGACGGGCAGGTCAAGGTGTTCTTTGCGCTGGGTGGCAACTTCGCCGCAGCCACGCCCGACACGGTGCAGACCTGGAAGGCGCTGCGCCAGTGCGACCTCACAGTGCATGTCACCACCAAGCTCAACCGCAGCCACATCGTGCACGGGCGGGACGCCCTGATCCTGCCCTGCCTGGGCCGTACTGAGATGGACATGCAAGCCGGCGGCCTGCAGGGCGTGACCGTGGAAGACTCGATGAGCATGGTGCATATTTCCATGGGCATCAACCCGCCTGCAGCGCCTGATTTGTTGTCGGAGCCGGCCATCGTGGCCCGCCTTGCGGCAGCGACCCTGGGTGCACGCAGCCAAACTCCTTGGTTGTGGCTCGTGGAAGACTACAGCCGTATCCGCGACAAGATTGCCGATGTGTTTGTGGACTTTGCCGACTTCAACACCCGCGTGAGCGTGCCCGGCGGCTTCCGCCTGCGCAACACCGCCAGCGAGCGGGTCTGGATCACAGGGCCCGGCAAAGCGGTGTTCAAGACCCACGCAGTGCCGGTGGACACACCCCTGCACCAGGCGCGCCAGCGTAAGGGCGACGCCAAGGTGTTTGCCTTGATGACCACCCGCTCACACGACCAGTACA
>JAIXVK010000206.1 GCA_027483085.1 Comamonadaceae bacterium
CACCATCACGCGCCCCGCTCGGTAATGTCCAATCCCTCTTTGGTTTCGCGTTCGGCATGGGCAATACAACTTTTGGCCGGTAGGCTTTCGGTCGAAACCCGTGCAAAGCATCAGCGTCGAACTTTGGCGAAACGTCCAGAGAGAACCAAGTCAGGGCCAACAGTTCACAGGTGTTCGGCAAGTGCCCTACTCGGGTCACATACAGAAAGCCTGCATCAATCAGCTCTGCCTTGCAGCGCCACAGCGTTGTCTTTGACCTCCAGCCCCGTTTACTGAGAATCGACCATGCCGCTGTCAGATCGCCGTTGTTATCGCCCTTGTACTGTGAGGCAATGTCCATCAGCAACTTGTAGGCATGGCCGCTCAGTGCGAGAAAGCCGGGAGCCTCGAAAACGCTCCTAGGAAAGGCCACAAAAGGCTCTGTGTGCTTCGTGCCCTTGTGTGGCTTTCTGCTCATCTCGCAGCGTCTGCCAGCCGCGATAGGTAGCTGTACAGTCCAGCCAATTCAATCATGGTCATGACGCACAGATCAGGGCCAAAGCCCAGATGGGAAAAGCGCCATACCAACTGTTCCAGCTCTTTCAACCAGTCATCAGGCTTGTGCATGTGCGCCCCTTTTGTTCAAGACGTAAACGCCAATCGAGTGATCCACCCCCGCCTCAGTAGTGACTAGCTGCCGGTAGGTCTCGATTTGATAGCCCTCATCCCTTAGCTCTTTGATCCTGGCCGGTGGGTAGTAAATGTCCAGCTCTCTGCGCGCCTCATACGTTGAGACAGATGGGAACACCTCTAAAGCCTCTAACAGCACTGCACGTTGCGTGGCTCCATCAGTGCCTGTAAACTGCGCCCGGATCGCTTCTAGGGCTGCTGACTTTTCGGGGGAGGTAGCCTTATTTTTTTGCATGGCTCGTTCCCCTTAGATGGTTGCCAGTTCGGTGCGCTTGACGTGCAAGCGTTGAACCAGCTCTCTGATTTCGGACTCAGTTTTGCCAGCTATGCGCGCGGCATTGATGGCTTGAACTTCACCCGAAGGCCAACCTACTGCGCGCTGTCCAATCTGTACAGGCTTGGTAAAAAGCCCATCATGGATCGCGTTGTAAATGCTGGCATGGCTGCGGTGCCCTGTTTCCGCTTTGACGGCTGACATTCTCAAGATTGACAAAGTTAACTCCTTAAATCTCCCTAGCAGTTGCTAGCGGATTAAGTGAACTTTCTGCCCATCAAGCGAGTTTTAATACTCTCGAACGTATTGAATAACCCAAGTTTTCAGCACCCGCCTAGCCTCGAACGCCGCATGTTTATTGGGTTTTACGGGGTCGAAGAACTAAGTGCGCGGCCCCATCGGTAAACCGTCTGCACGCAAGATAGATGCTATTGCCCTTGCCTTATCTTTTGATACGCCACGTTCAGATTGCAACCAATCCGCCACCATTTCATTTGTTGGCGCTCTGGTCCTGTCAGCCGGGTCATATAGAAGCCAAAAGCGTTTTGCGGCAGCATCTAGGTGCCCCAATAGAACTGTATGGTGGTTCCCCCAAGGCCAAAGTACCCGAACTTCAACTGGCAACTCTGTGGGTGTAAGTGCTGAATTTGACTCACTATCCTTATCAAGTTGCATCAACCGTGCAGCCATAGAGCCCATTACGCCAACAGCCCACTTTTCAAAATTGCGTCTACGCCTGATCTCTAAAAACTGCGCAGCACACCCAAACAACAATAAAGTTGTTGTGATGCCGAGAGAAACCAAAACACGACGCAATTCAGTTGGAAGTTGCGACAAGTCTGCTCCAAAAACCGTTTGCTGAGCGTAAATTGGGTACAGAGTAAATATCAATCCCAATACGAATAACCCAACTATTGAAGGACACATCCATCGCGATTTGAATCGCTGCAATAAGCTCGTATTTGTGGTTGACCCATCGTTAGGCATAAAAGTCCTTCAATCCTTTGGCTATCAATCTTCTTATTGAACACCAGCGCGCAACGGGATCACATCTGCGCCCCGTGCCAGTTTGTCCAAGTAGTCAGCCCATTGCTGCACCATCTCAAACCGCTGCTTGAGGTACTGAGTCCGGTTGTAGCTGCGCCCGTTTGAGTCTTTCACTGCGTGGGCTAGGTTTGCCTCGATTGCCAGAGGGTCTATGTTCAATTCGTCCACCAGCATCGTGCGCGCGCTTGCCCGGAAGCCATGCCAAGTCTTTTCTTTCCCAAAGCCCAATGCGTACAGGCCACTGCGTACAGAGTTATCAGAGATAGGCCGATCATGGCTGCGCTCACCGGGGAACACATAGCGCCCGTGCCCTGTCAGGGGCTGGATAGCCTGTAGAAGCGCCACGGCTTGCGTGGGCAACGGCACAACGTGTGCTTCTCCGTTTTCCTTCTCTTGCTTGGTGCGCTTCATCTTCATGCTGGGAATCGTCCATAGCCCCGCCTCTAGGTCTAGCTCTGTCCATTCCATCTCTCGCAAGTTGCCGGGCCGTTGGTACAGCATGGGAGCCAGTTGCAGGGCTGTCCGCACGATAGGGCCACCCTTGTAACTCTTGATTGCGCGCAATAGCTCACCCATGCGCAAAGGCTCCACGATGGCCGCAAAGCTCTTGCCACGGTATGGGGTTAGCCGTGCTTTCAATCCCTCGGTAATGTTGCGTTGCTGCACGTCTGCCGTGGGTAGCCAGTAATCCCAAACCATGCCAGCCACCAAGCGCACGCGGTCTGCCGTCTCCACGGCTCCGCGCTCCTCCACCTTGTGCAGCGCCTTCAAAAGCTC
>JAIXVK010000404.1 GCA_027483085.1 Comamonadaceae bacterium
CAGCGTGATGAAGCGCTGAATGTCCTCCGGATGGTTGGGCAAGCCGAGCTGGGCAAAAAGTTGGTGGAAGTGGTGCATGCAGCCCATGGTGAAACCAGGTGGATGCGCTGACTGTGCTGCGGCGCACATAACGTTGGCCGGGGGGAGTGTGAGCCGTCGCACAGACGGTGAGGCACAGGGCGCGCAAGGTTCAGCCCTTCACAAAGGAAAGCCACCATGCACTCCAAGCACGCCCCCACCGACATTGACGCCCTTCGCCACGACGCCCTGCAACACCTGGAGTTGGGTGCGGTAACCACCGAATACAGCGCGGACCGGAAGGCGGTGATTGAGCGTTTAAACGAGGCGCTGGCCACTGAGCTGGTGTGTGTGCTCCGCTACCGCCGCCACCACTTCATGGCCCGTGGCATCCATGCACGCGGCGTCGCTACCGAGTTTTTGGTGCATTCCAATGAAGAGCAAGGCCATGCCGATCTGTTGGCGGCGCGCATTGTGCAGCTAGGGGGTGAGCCCGACTTCGACCCGGACACCCTGACCCGCCGCAGCCATGCCCAGTACATCGCGGGGAGCTCCTTGCGCGACATGATCCGCGAAGACCTGGTGTCAGAGCGGGTGGCCATCCACAGCTACCGCGAGTTGGTGCGCTACCTCGGCACGGATGACCCGACCACCAGTGACTTGATCAAAACCATTCTGGCCGTCGAAGAGCAACACGCCAATGAACTGGCCGACTATTTGGAGGACTTTCCTCACTCGGCCTGAACGCAGGCTCGGGCTAGACCATCTTGGGGTACTGAACCCAGGCATCAAACTCGGCACCGGTCAGCGCGTTGGAAGCCAAGGCTTCCTCGCGCAAGCTGGTCCCGTGGGCTTGGGCCGCTTTCGCGATCGCTGCCGCGCGGTCATAGCCGATATGGGGGGTGAGCGCGGTCACCAGCATGAGGGAGCGCTCCAGCAGGCTTGTCATCCGGACCGCATCGGCCACCATTCCCTGCATGCAATGGGTGTCAAAGCTGTGCATCGCATCGCTCAACAAACGAACGCTTTGCATGAAGTTGTAGGCAATCAGGGGCTTGAAAGCATTGAGCTCAAAATTTCCCATAGCCCCACCCAGCCCCAAGGCCCCGTCATTCCCGATCACTTGGCAACAGACCATCGTCAACGCTTCGCACTGCGTCGGGTTCACCTTGCCGGGCATGATGGAACTTCCCGGCTCGTTTTCCGGGAGGTGAATCTCGCCCAAGCCGGCGCGTGGGCCACTGGCCAGCCAGCGGACATCGTTGGCAATTTTCAAGAGTGCCACCGCAAGCGTTTTAAGGGCGCCGTGCGCACTGACCAATCCATCGTGCGCGGCGATGGCCGCGAGCCGGTTCTGGGCGCACCGCAGGGGAAAGTCGCACTCCGCGGACAAACGGGACGCCACGCGCGAACCGAATTCGGGGTGGGTGTTCAGGCCGGTCCCGACCGCAGTGCCGCCTACCGCAAGCTCCATCAGCGGCACAAGCGATTGCTCCAGACACGCTTTCGCATGGTCGAGCTGCGCGGCCCAGCCCGATATTTCTTGCCCGAAGGTGATGGGCGTTGCATCCTGCAAATGGGTACGCCCCAGCTTGATCAGCCCCGCATATTGTTGTGCTTGAAGATGCAACGTGCTGCGCAGTTGATTCAGCGAGGGCAGCAGCTTCTGCGACACGCCCTGCACTGCCGCCAGGTGCATGGCAGTCGGGAAAATGTCATTTGTCGAATGACCAAGGTTCACATGGTCATTGGGATGCACCGTCCGGTCGAGGCCCCGCGGTCCACCCAAAATCTCAGACGCCCGGTTGGCCAGCACCTCGTTCATGTTCATATTGGTTTGGGTGCCCGAACCAGTCTGCCAGATCGACAGCGGAAAGTCTTCCCAGTACGCGCCTGCCAGAACTTCGTCAGCGGCTTGCGCAATGGCTGCTGCCATGGCGGGATTCAACAGCCCCAGCTCACGGTTCACCTGCACACACACCTTTTTGATGTGTGCCAACGCGGCAAGCAGTTCCCGCGGCATGTGCTCTGTCGAGATCGCGAAAAAGGTCAACGAGCGCTGTGTCGTAGCGCCCCAGAGCGCGCCAGCGGGCACGTAGACGACGCCCATTGAATCGCGCTCTTTCCTGAATGTCGGCAAGTCCATCTCTAGCCCCTGACCATTTAGTTTTGGGGGAACCGTCAACGAATGGAGGCTCCCCGATTAGCCCCCTCACAATAGGTGCATACCAAGGGGCGGTCTGTTCGCTGGCAAGCGGTGCGCAGTGCCGTGCCCGTACCGAAGGAGCATGCCGACCTTTATCCGCGCGATACTCTAGGCCACTCTTCTACTGTCGCCCCCTAGCCCATGCCCCACTACTGGCTCATGAAAGCCGAGCCCGCTGAGGCTTCGATCGATGATGTTTTGGCAATGCCTGATGCCACCGTAGGGTGGACCGGCGTGCGCAATTACCAGGCTCGCAACTTCATGCGCGACCAGATGCAGGTGGGCGATGGCGTGCTTTTCTACCACTCCAGCTGTGCGCAGCCGGGTATTGTGGGGATCGCGCGGGTGGCCTCCGGCATCAAGGTGGATCCGACGCAATTCGACCCCGCGTCGCCCTACTTTGATGCGGCGAGCAAGCCTGAAGCACCACGATGGCTCCTGGTCGATGTGCAGGTCGTGCACAAGACGCGCAACCTCACATTGCCGGAGCTGCGGGCTGATGCGGCACTCGCCGATCTCCTTATTCTCAAAAAAGGCAACCGGCTGTCTATCACGCCAGTAGCGCCAGCGCATTGGCAGCACATTACCCAGACTCTGAACTTTGAAACGCGATAGCCCCGCGGGTGATCCTTCGCGCCACAGTGCAGGCGCGATTTACATGTACCTTGGCGCGAATTGCGAGTGACGTGGCGCGTCTTGCCACCTACGATTCAGCTATTCCGTCAACAACCCACACTGCCTTCACAGGAAAACACCATGTCTACGTCTTCACGCCCCCAAGTCGTCCTCATCACCGGTGCTTCTTCCGGCATGGGCAAAGAAGCCGCCAAGTTACTGCTTCGCCAAGGCCATGTGGTCTACACCGCTGCGCGCCGCATCGAGTTGATGCAAGACCTGCAGACTCTGGGCGCACACCCCCTCAAAATGGATGTCACTGATGAAGCCCAGATGCAAGCCGGTATCGCGCAAATCACCGCAGCCCATGGCGGCGTGGACGTGCTGGTGAACAACGCCGGCTTCGGCATTTATGGCGCCATGGAGGACACCACCATGGCCGATGCGCGCTACCAGTTCGATGTGAACTTTTTCGGCCTGGCACGCATGACACAGCTGGTGCTGCCCCATATGCGCAGCCAGCAACGCGGGCGCATCATCAACATCTCGTCCATGGGCGGCAAGATGTACACCCCGCTGGGCAGCTGGTACCACGCCACCAAGCACGCGCTCGAAGGCTGGAGCGATTGCCTGCGCTTGGAGCTGGCGCCCTTCGGCATACAGGTGGTGATTGTGGAACCCGGCATCATTGCCACCGAGTTCGGCGACGTGATGACCGGCCCGCTGCTGGAACGCTCCGGCAAAGGCCCTTACGCCAAGTTGGCGCACATCGTGGCCAAGGCCACTGGCGACGCTTACAGCAAGCCCAATGCTGCGTCCCCCGCCTCCGTGATTGCGGACGTGATCGCCGAAGCGATTGCCGCACCCAAGCCCAAAACCCGCTATGTGGCGGGCAAAATGGCCAAACCTCTGATGTTCATCCGCAAATGGTTCGGTGACCGCTTCTTTGACATGGCGGTCATGAGCCAGATGAAGTAACCATCACCAGCTGACAGGAGCACCCGGTGAAACACGCCAGCAAATTTGCCATCCAACGCGGCTGGAAGCTGCTTCTGGCCGACATGGCGCTCCCCGTGGGTGAGGTGCTCGCGTGGGCCGGCCTGCCGGGCGACATGTTTTCGCGCCCGGATGCCAGCCTGAGCCCGGCAGACTTCTTCAAGCTCTGGAACGGCATGGAGCAAGTGGCCGGTGGCGACGACCTGCCCCTGCGCTTCGGCCGGGCCATTTCGGTCGAAGCATTCGATCCGCCCATCTTCGCCAGCCTGTGTGCCCCCAACATGAATGTGGCACTGCAGCGGCTCTCCAGCTTCAAGCGCCTTATCGGGCCCATGATTCTGGAAGTGCAAGTCACCTCCAACGGCACATCGGCGGATTTGAGCTGCTACGGCTATGAAGGGCATCTGCCCCGCAGCCTTGCGGCCACCGAAATGGTGTTTTTTACCCAGCTGGCGCGCCTGGCCACCCGTAAACAGGTGGTGCCCCTGCGGGTGGAGCTGGTGCAATTACCGGATGACTGCGCCCCGCTGGAGGCCTTCTTCGGCTGTGCCTTGCAAGCCGCTGACCGTAACCGCATTACCTTCAGCCCTCAAGACGCAGCACACCCGTTTTTGACCGAAGACAACGCCATGTGGGAGAGCTTTGAGCCCGCCTTGATGAAGCGGATCACCGATCAGGACCACACGGCCAAAGCCTCTGAGCGGGTGCACAGCGCCTTGCTGGAACTACTGCCCGGCGGGCGTAGCGGCATTGACGATGTGGCCACCAAACTGCTCACCAGCCGGCGGACCTTGCAACGGCAGTTGCTCGCAGAAGGCCTGAGCTTTCAGGATGTACTCAACCGCACCCGCCGGGAGCTGGCCGAGCACTACCTGCGCCAGGATGCCATCACGCCCGGCGAAGTGTCGTGGCTGCTGGGCTTTCAGGATGGCAACTCATTCATTCGCGCCTTCAAGGGCTGGACCGGCAGCACACCCGGTCAGTACCGCAGCAACATGCCACGCCAGCCTGCCCCCATGTAATGCGAGTTGCCCCTAGGGGGCGGTCTGCTATGGTTTCACATCACAACAAAGGAGACATGTTTCATGACTGCATTGCAAGCATTGGTGGGTTTTGCACTTTGGACGCTGGCCTTGATCACGCTGGTGTTTTTGTACCGCGGGCTGCGCTTTCTGCGGGGCACACCCATCAACCACTGGCCGCGGGGCAACAAACCGCAGGACGATGCCAGCCTGGTCAAACGCCTCGAAGACGCCCACGCCAACTGCATGGAAAACCTGCCGGTTTTTGCGGTGCTGGTGCTTGCGGCCAGCCTCATGGACAAATCCAACACTATTCAAACGATCGCACCCTTCGTTCTCTACGCCCGCATCGGCCAGACCCTGGCGCATCTGTGGGGCACAGGCCCGCTGCAGGTGTTTGTACGAGCCAGTTTCTGGAGCGTACAGCTGGTGATTTGCCTCTGGATGGCCATTCAACTGCTGGCGGCCTGAGAGGCCAGTTCATCATCCAACAAGCACCTCGCGCCCATGGAATATGCGCGAGATGCTCCTGAATTGATAGCAAACACCATGACCATAGACACAGACCTCGCCCGCCTCGCCCTGCAGGAGGAGCGCCTGCAGTTTGACGCCTTTGACCAACGCACCGCATGGGCGCTGGGCAGCCGCATCAAGGCCCTTAGCGAAGAAGCCGGCGTAGCGCTGGCGATAGAAATTCGCCTGGGCAAGGACACCGTGTTCTTCTACAGCATGCCCGGCACCGGCCCCACCAACGCGGACTGGGCGCGGCGCAAGCGCAACTCGGTAGAGCTGTTGCACACCAGCTCTTACGCGCTCAACCTCAAGCTGGAAAAAGAAGGCAGCACCCTGGAGGCCAA
>JAIXVK010000083.1 GCA_027483085.1 Comamonadaceae bacterium
GTAATCAAACGCAGCGCCCACCCCAATCATCACCGCCTGAATGCGACCGCGGTGCGCAGCCATCCATAGCTCCTGCTTGGGGCAACCCAAGCTCACCCACACCGTGCCCGCGCCCGATGTATTGATGCGCTCTACCACCGCAGCATCTTCCTCAGCAGTGAGTGCGCGAAACGGCGGCGAATACGCCCCCGCCACCTGTAGTGCCGGGTATGCCGCTGCCAGCTTGGCTTGCAATATGGTGAGCGTTTCTTCGGCGCCGCCGTACAGGTAAATCGACTCGTTGCGCCCGGCCGCCTCTGCACAGTATTTCCACATCAGGTCCGGCCCGTTGATGCGCTGCTGGTTTGCGAACCCCAGCTTGCGCATCATCCAGGCGACCGGGGCCCCATCGGGTGTTGCCATATCTGCTTGTGCCACCACGATGCCAAACGCCGGGTCTTGCCCTGCGGTTACTACCGAGTGCGCGTTGCAGATGCAGACATAGCGGCTTTCGCGTGCTGCAGCCCAGCTGGATATGCGCGTGAGCGCGTCAGGCCAGGTGACTGCATCGATAGGTGCTCGCAACACCTGAACCGTTTGCTTCAGCAATGTCATGCGCTTATCCCGTCTTTCACTTCCGCAATGGCGGATTCATAAATAGTCATGAGCTGCTGGTAATTGCGCTCTGCGGTGAACTCCGCTTCGTACTGTCTGCGTGCATTGCGCCCCATGGCCGCCATGGCTTGCGGGTTGGCCAGTGCCCACCGCATCTTGTGTGCCAAGTCTTCAGCATTGCTTGGCTCAAACAACAGTCCCGTTTCGCCATCTTTCACTAACTCTGCCAACGCACCGATGCGGCTGGCGATCACCGGCAGTCCGCACCCTAGTGCCTCTACCAGCGTGCGGGGAAAGTTCTCGTACCAAATGCTGGGCAACACCAACGCAATGGCCGCACCCATCTCTTGGCGCACTTGCTCCATCTGCAAAGCGCCCATCGCGTTGAGGCCGGGCACTTTGTCAAGCAGTGATGCGTCGGGCCCTGTGCCCGCAACCCGCAGTGCGCTGCCCTCTACCTGCCGCTGGGCATTCATCAGCACATCCACTCCCTTTTCGGACGAGAGGCGACCCACAAACAAAAAGCCTTGCCGCTCGGCAGGGGCTGGCGGCTCAAAGTCCACAAAGTTGGGTTTGATGGCGATTCGCTCTGCAGGCAGGCCGCCTTCAATGAACTTGCCGCGGCAAAACTCGTTGAGTGCTATGTAGCGGGTTACCTTGTTTTGCCAAGTGCCTATGGCGCGATGCACCGTCACCATACCTGCCAGCACGGTGCTCTGCAGCACCGAGCCACGGTAACAACCGCGCGCGGCGCCGCGCCACGGCAGCTTGCCTAAGCAGTCTTCGCACACTTTGCCGTTGCGCAAGAACATGGCCTGCGGGCACATCAGCCTGAAGTTGTGCAGCGTTTGCAGCACCGGCACTTGCAAGCGTGCAGCCACCCAGTAGATCGCTGGCGATATGAGCGGAAACGTGTTGTGCACGTGCACTACGTCGGGCTGAAACGCACGCAGCGTGCCTTCAAACTCCGCAGCTACATTGCCCGACCACACTGTATTGACGGCAGCTGAGAGTTTGGACATTGAAGCGATTGCATCGTTGTGCCTTGTGAACATCTCTACCGTGTGCCCCCTGCTGCGCAGCAACGCAACCTCGGCCTCCATTACCGTGTCTTCACCGCCTTTGTGTTGATAAGCGTTGTGAACCACCAGCACCTTCATAGCGCGGCCTTTGCCCGGCAGCTTGGGCTTTGCAAGCATTGCTCCACACCATCTGCAAAATTACGAGCCATATTTTCCACCGTATAGGTGGATGCACTGCTTTTGCAGGCAGCTTTCATTGTTGCTAACGTGGTGGGGCTAGTCATTAGCGCTACACCCTCGCGCACGTAGTCATCCAGCGTGTTGTTCGTCATCAGCCCATTGGCGCCTGACTGCAAATAAACAATCTCTGGGCTATGCAAGCCACAGTCCGTCGTCACCATCGGCACTTCGCATACAAAAGAATCCAAGATACCCAGGCCCACCAAGCCAGGGTTCAACATGACCGTGGCGCTTGCTAGGGCTAGCACTTTGTCTTGTCCCTTCAGCATGCCGGCAAAGTGCGCCCACTCGTGCTCTTTGCAGAACGCTTCGACCATGGATTTTTGTGGGCCTGCCCCGACCATGAGCAATTCAAAATCCGGCACTTGTGCGCGAATAGCCTTGGCTGCATCCAATAGAAAGTCGATGCGCTTTTCTTCATACAAAGAGCCTAGAAATATACCTACAGGCCCATCTCCAAGCCCGCGGACCGCACGCCAGCCAGCAAGATCAGCTGGACTGATTGAGTCAAACTGGCGCCGCATTTCTGCGGTATCGATAGCGTTATTCAAAACCGTAATCCGGTCTTGTGGAAAGCCTGACTGTTCAATTAATGGCCTGCTGTGCTCGGTGTAACCAAACCACCAGTCGGCACGGCGTGCCACCCGCCGCTTAAACTTTTCACGCCAAGACGCCGCATTGCCTTGCAAGTTCGCACCATGCCCCCACAGGGCCACTTTGTATTGCACCGGTCCAAATTGATGCCATAGGTTGCAAACCAGCTTATTTTCTAAGGTAACCACGAGTAGGTCTGCACCATCGCAAACTTGCTGCAATGGCTGGTAGCAAATGCGACCACTCCAAACGTAGCGCGTTGGCAGCTTTTGCGCCCATCCTATATCCGCGCCATCGTTCTTTCCTTGCTCTTCTGCGGTCCCCAAGCCGTACGCCAACACAAGTTCGATATCGCGTTCAGCAAGCTGCTGGCGTAGGCTTTCAAAAAATGCTACGCGGTAATGGGTCATGCGTCGCTGAATGACTACTACCTTCTTAGGCATGTTTGATCTCCAGCGTTGCAGCAAGGTGTGTCATACGCGCTGGATTAGTCACTACCGCGGCGCCAGCGGACGTATTTTCGACGACCACAGAACCCGCGCCAATGCGCGCACCATTCCCCACTCTGATTGGACCCAAAATAATCACATGCACACCAATATCCACGTCATCTCCAATGATTGGCGCTGCTTGGGTTCCAAAGGGTAGGGTTTCCTTCACGCCGATGGTTGTGTTGTGCCGTAACACCACATTGCGTCCAATGATGGTCTGGTCGTTAATTACCAAACCCATTCCGTGAAAGAGCCGTAGGGCAGGGCCTATTTGGGTGTTCCAAGGGAGTTCTATGCAGAGCAACCATTCGACGGTCACACGATAAAAAACTAGGTAGGGAATGCCAAGCATATAAATTGGGCGACGGCTTCTCCGAATGCTTTGGGCAATACGGAAAGCAAGCAAAACCAATTGCGCTTTTTTGTTTCCTGCATTTGTCGACCAATCTTGAAAAAAATGTTTCATTACTCTTGTTTTGGGATTTAATACTTATATCGCTGTATAGGCGCTATGTTTACTCTCTTAGAAAAAAGCAAAAGGACGTAGCAAGTGGGCAGTAAACCCACCGAAAAAATAAAACGGAGAAGTTAGAAGGCGCGCTTCTATGTATGCGATTGCAAGAATTAGAGCTGGTACACCCATTAACAAAGCGTGACGGGATTTGAAAAAGGCTATTATGAGAAGAGTCAATACTGCGGCACGAAAGAAATCCATATAAAAATACATTCGCAGCAATAGCAATGGCGCTGGTGCCACTGCTGCAATAAATACTATGTATGCCGCCAGTGCTGCAATGAGTGTGTTTACTAATTCTTTTAGATTGCTCAAATATCTGCGCACGAAAATTAGTGCGCCAATTAGCAAGGTGTCTAGCACATAGATTGAAATAGAAACACGTCCGTCGTTTTGTTGGGATATATAGTAATTTTCGCCGCTGGGTGATAATATTAAGGCTCCCCCGAGTGCGCCACCGCACACGATGGTCAGTGGTAGCCAATACTTTGCGGGCATGCCCATCTTTATTACGCACCAAGCGGAGAAAACAACACAAAGCGCCGGAAATGCAGCGGAGTTGTGTGTAAGTAGTGCGAGCCCTACGAAAATCCATCCCGTTTTTTTATTTTTCGCCCATAGCATGGCGAGTCCCATAAAAAGGAATGATGCAGCAATTTCTTGTCTAACTAATTGCGCTGTGAGCGTAAACGTGATGCCTACAGAAAGGGGAATCCACGTTACCAACACAGCCTCAAATGGAGATTTCAATTCGCCTTGCGTTAGCTTTGCTATTCCAGTCGCCACGCTACCGTAAATAATTGAAGTGACAACCAGTGCTAACACAGGTATAGACCCGAATGAAATACGCGAAACCATGGCCGATATGGTGTGATAGACGGGCTCACTCGACTTGATGGTCATGCCGTTGAATATATTTCCCAAATAGCTGGTGAGTGGCATCTCTTGCAGCCAGCGATAGTGGGTGGTGTACCAAAGCCAATCATTCATTGGTACTTTTTCCATATTCATCCAGCCAAAAATAAATATAATATTTATTGCTGAGATGGCGATGGTTGTGCTGGAGTTTTTTGGCAAAAATGCCATAAACATCAGCCAGAGAAAGACAAATAGTGCTGGAAGGAATAAGCTGAAAACTATGCTTGCAGCAAGCGCGCTCACCGAAATTAACGCTATTGCAACTTTCTTTATAAAAGATAAGTTAAATACCTTGGAGGCAAGGATATCCCGCTTCGGGAGCTTAATCGATTTGGATTGCTCCGTACTCATGGAATATCCTTTGTGGCTTCGCGTGGTGTGATTTTTTTGGATTTTCCAAGTAATCTTTCTCGAAGCTGAAAAATTTCTTCAGCCGTAAGCGGCTTGATCATTTCCTGCAATGTCATCGGCTGTGCGATATATGTATCGCTAATCTTCATTGCATTTTGAGCAGGTGGCTTGATGACATAGGGAGATGTGCATCCAGTGAATATATTATCACTGGCAGCATTATTGCCCGCATGTCCCAAGGCATCGGGGCCTGCAGCTAGAAGTTCGGGATAACGAGCGGAGTATTGAGGTCCGGCCCCATTTACATTAGTGAAACTTTTACGGAGGCCTGGGTTTGCCATGGCACCGCGCAGCTCTACATCGCGAGTGCCGCGTGAATCAATGTAAATGCCATCGCTGCAGCCAAGAAAAATATTGCCCTCTATTTTATTATCTCGCCCGCCGCCGATCATGACGCCTCTAAAGCTGTTGATGATTACGTTATCTTTAACAAGGATTCCGCTTGCTTGATCATCAAGATAGATAGCATTCGCACCGTATTTGCTTTTCGGCATGCCCAAGTCACGCAATAGGTTGCCACGTATAACTGTGCCGCGTTCGGTCCAATCGCGTCCTGTGTATATTGCCCCGGCATCATCTGTTTCCATTACAAAACGTTCGATGAGGTTTGATTCGATGATGTGGTCGTTACCGTGAAAAAGTATCGCAGCGTGAGGACCATCGCTGAGCCGGCAGTTTGAGACTTCATTTCCAACACCGGCAATACCAATGGCCGCTTTATAAGATTTACTCAAGCGCCCAACTCGCTCGACTTTGCAATTTCGAATAGCAACTCGTCCTGGGCTCAAGGTGATGCGGTTACCCCCACTTATGGAAACTCCGCCCGCACCGGTGTCAGCAACATAAAGATCATTTGCTACTACGTTTCTCCCATTCAACCGTATTCCAACCCCGCCGCTGTTGCGGATACTGATACCTTTCAAGGCTATGTCAAGGCCTTCATCTATTCGAATGGCATTATCTCGGAAGCTTGTAAACCCAATATCTCTAATCAGGACGTTCCATACTTTATTGAAGACAATACCTTCTAATGCTTTAGATACTTCTAGGCGGGTTTTCGGTTGTTTGGCATCGGGCAGCACATAAATAGTTTGAGTACCCGGGTCGTATGCCCATTCACCTGGCACATCTATGTCGCTAAGCGCATTTTCAAACCAGATACGCTGTCCCACTTTGACTCCATATGCTGGTGCATTCTGCGCGAATCGCACACCGGTCTTCTCAATTAGACCTGCCCTCAGTGTTTCGTCTGCCCAATCGTGGGCAAAGTAACCCCCCAGCATTAATGCGGGTTCTGTGGCATATCGGCTGACATCCTGTCCGCGTACAGTAAACCTTAACCCGCCTAGTTCGTCGACACTTGCAACAGTACCAAAGCCTGAATTCGGCCAGCGCGATCGAGGTAGTCGGTTGCCGTTTGAAAACAGTTCTAAGTCGGGGAGGACAGGCTTTCCAAACCTATATTCAAACAACTGAGCCGGAGGCGTGATGCCGAGGCTCTGAAGGGGGATTTGAACAACCCCCGGCGGGAGTTTTATGCCTGCAATGATGGTTTCCGATAGCTGCAACGTCTGAGCAGCGATTGCCCCAGAAACGATAGTTTTATCGGCACTAACACCCTCAATCGTCAACTTCCGCCCACCACTCCTCCAAGCGGAAGCGTCAATAACGATAGGGCCGGCAAGTCTGTGCACTCCTGCGCCAAGTTGAACAACTACATCATCAGATGCCTGACCTTGCGCGTCACGTTTCACATTCTTCCTCAGCCAGTCCGGGAGTTCACTCAAAGCGATGCAAGAATGGCTTGAACCGGTAGCAAGCTCTCCAGAAACACACACGCTTTGCGCAGACCAAGCCTTGTCGGACAGGGCCAGTACAAATGCGCACATCGCTATTGCGAAGGCGTTTTGAATCTTGGTTGACAGCCTGGTATGTCTGCGACCACGGTGGGGCGTGCGGACTGGATTCATGTGTGATTAGCGGTTATCCGGCAGACGGCGGCTAGCTACGGCGTCGCTGTAGAACGACTCAAGAATCGTGGTCTGCTTTGCAATATCAAACGACTCCAGCACGAGTTCACGGCCACGCTGACCCATTTGAGAGCGAAGGTCGGCATTACCTAGTAATGTTGCAAGGGCGTTTGACAGTTGTGCGTCGTCACCTTCGGATACCAACAGGCCGGTTTCACCGTCCAGCACGGCTTCAGGTATGCCACCGTGCCGGGTGGATACAACAGGTATACCGCAAGCGGATGCTTCGTTAAACACGATACCAAGTGCCTCGGAGTCGCCGTTGGGCGCAGTCTGGCTGGGTAGCGCAAAGACCTCGGCTTGCTGCATGTATGAGCGCACTTCTTCGGACGATTTGCTACCCATCAGCTGAACACGGTCAGTAATGGCAAGGTCCGAAATAAGCTGGACGAGTTCTGTTGTTTGGGGTCCAGCGCCGATTTGGAGTAGCTGCACATCAGGAAACTGCTTTTCTATTCTTGCCCATGCTTTAAGCAAGGTCACCAGACCCTTTTTGGGTGTGTGTCGTCCTACACAAAGAACGTAACGTTGCCTAGCAGTCTTGGGAGCTGGGCAAAAACGGACTGTATCTACACCTATATAAATACGGCGAATTTTGTCCTTTGCAAAACCTGCCTTTAGCAGCAGGTTTTGTACAAAGTCTGAAACTGCAATAAACCCGGTGCCTGATCGCTTTAATTCGTTCAAATGAAGCGCGTAGTGCATATCCGTAGGGCGCTTGCTGGTCAATAGGTCTAGCTTGTTTCGGGTGATGTCCATACCATGGAATGTCGTCAGCATGGGAATGCCCAATTTCCCTGCTAATGGCATTGCCATTACAGCGTCTGGGCCAAAATGAACGTGTAGCAACGACAAGTCTTTCAAGCTCGGCAAATCAAATTGACCGGGCGATCTTGTCAGTGTCCACCACCATTTTGAGAATTTTTCTTGGAGATATGCGACATTCGTACCATCAGTTTTACTAAAAAAATCGCGACAAAGAAACATTGAATCAAAGCTCTTGAGAGCTTTAACTTGTTCGGTAATAAAAACCTCTGATGGCAGAGGGTAGGTAGTTCTAAAAACGCCTACTTTTGGTCGGTTGCTCAATTTATCTCCAGGTTCGGTAGTACCGAATTACTTTGTAAAAAAACAAGGCCATTTGCTGAAACTTGTTGTGATACTTGACCTGGATGCGAAAGCTTTCAGTCAGGGTGCCAAGAAAGTCTCGCCCGCTGACGCCCCCTGGCTCAAAGGACCCCGAAACAAAGTCTGCGCGATGAATTGTGGCCCCCGCATGAGCAGCTTTCAAAATGAAATCTTGGTCAGCGGCAATAGGGAACTTGTTAGAGTAGTACCCGAACTTTTCATGCAAAGCAGTCCGAAATGCTGTCGAAACGGCATGACCAGATACAAATGCGAACTGGCGATTGATGGCGGGGTCGCCGCCCAGTACGCCTCTTTCAGTGCCACAAAAATTGAGGCGAGATGTCACCATATCCGCATTGCTTGCAGCAATTTCGCGTTTGAAATTGGCGATTGCGTCAGTGTAGAAATAGTCGTCAGAACCGGCTACAACGTAATACTTTCCAGTGCATTTCTTAATCGCGCCATTAATTGCATCATAGATACCAAAGTCATCGCGTTGAATTATTGTGATTTTTAAGTCTGGATAGTCCCTGAGTAGGTCTAGGGTGCCGTCGGTGGAGCCACCATCGGCTACTACCCACTCGAAGTCTTTGTCAGACTGCGCCAATAAGCTTTTCGCTAAAATGTGAATTAGCTGGCTGGAATTGAATGTTGCCGTGATAATTGAAATGGACATATATTATTTGCCAATCATTTTATTTTTTATCTTCTTAATGATTGGTTTGCTAGCTGGATTGAAGTTCAAAGACAGAAGTGCACATGCACCAAAGAATAATATGGGAAATATCGCTGCGTACAATGCAGAAAAATGTTCCTTCAATAGAAGTCCGCTTGCAGCAGCAATTGCTGCGCCTGTTGTGATAAGTGATAGGTAGATTCTCTGTCCGTGTGGAATAATGGCTAGTTGCCCAAGGCCAAGTCGTCTGTTTACCACTTGCACCAACATTAAGTTGGGTATTAACAGTGCGCAAGCGGCTGCAAATACAACACCGATCCCTGAAAAATAATATCCCAAAACTGTGCCAAGAGTTATGTTAATTGCACCATTCAAAATATGATTGACTGTGTTCCAAGTCAACGCTCCTGTGCCGATATTAAAAAAATATGGAACTGCACTTAGATTGGCGGCGCACCACCCGATGGTGACTATGGCGCCATATATTACGAATGATGGCTCGTAGCGGCCTATCCAAAGTATAGAGATGAGCGGAAGCGCTAGCGCAATGCCGATGTAATAGGGTAGTACTAGTAAAAAAGACAGTCCGTAAGAATTTTGATATAGCGTGGTGAGATCTTTGGGATCTTGAAAATTTCCACCTGCTATTTCTGGTACAAGTGCTTGCTGAGCAGAAATAATGACGGATCGCGCTTTTTGGAGCAATTGATTCGCCATTTCATAAAATGCGGTTTGCGATAAATTTCCATACTTTGCAAGTAGAAACTTTGTCACAGGATCGAAAAACATGCCCGCTAGCATGCCGATTTGAAAGTTTGTGGCATACCCCACCATTTCGCGAAACTCTGCCCTATACCAGCGGTAAGGAAGTAGCGGGAGACTTGGTATCAATCGCTTTAATATGAGCCAGCTGCAGCAAACCAAAAGAATACTTTGTATGACTTGGGCAATAGCTATGCCCAAAAGTCCATGGCGCGGTACTAGAATGACCGTGATTCCGATATAAATAAAGTTGCAGCTAACCAATATGATATTTTTAATATCCATGCGGTGACATGCATCTATTCCGGATTGAAAAATGCCAGAAATCATCGCGAAAAAAAGCGATGCAATGGCATAGGGGAGTATTTCTAATGCAGCTGAAACCGCCGTTTCTGGCAGTACCCATTGCAGCAGGATGTTAAAAATTGGTAGCGCTATCAATGCCAGCGTCGCTAAGGCTGCGCTGATCGTTAATGCCGCAGTTTGCACAAGGCGGGAAGACTTCTCCACTTGCCCTGTGGCATTACTGTTTGCTACGAATTTGACAATGGCACCCGCAAGGCCCATGTCTGTTAGTCGTCCTACCGATGTGCTGGCCAAAACGATGGCCCAAATACCCAGCTGTTCCGCTCCTAGCTGTTGCAGCAGAAAGCGGTAAAGGAAGAAAAGTAAAACCGCGGAAACCACGGTTTGAACTGCTGAGAAGGCCGCATTGTTGAAAAGCCGCTTCTTTTTCAGCATCGTTGAGGCACCAAGGGTTCTACCAAATGGGTCAACGAAGCTATTGCAGCACGCCAATTGAGTCGTTTTTCATAGAACTGTCGGGCCCGCAACGCAGCGTTTTTATAGGTCTCGGTGTTGTCGAATTGGCTTGCAATGAGGTTTGCATAGTCTTGTGCAGGCGCGTTCACGTCCAATGCCCAGCCATTGAGGTCGTCTTGCACAGCAGTGGGGATGCCGCCCGTTGCGCGGGCAATGGATGGCACACCAAAAGCAGACGCTTCAGCAAATACGAGTCCATAACATTCGGCGATGCTTGGGACAAACAGAAAGTGCGCATTAAGCAAAAGCGAGCGAATTTTCTCACGCCCCTCTTTGGTTGCTTTGGATACAAACCCGTGGGTTCGAACGCAGTCGGGCATATCCCCTATGGGCTCGCAGCCGACAACGTCGACAGACGCGTTGATCCCCTTTTTGCGGAGGGCAAGTGCTGTTTCCACTACGAGGCTCCCGCCTTTTCGGTGCCATTCCACACCAATGAACAGTAATCGGCACTCTTTGGTTTGAGTACGAGCGGTAATGGCTGCAAAGACATCAGCTTGGCTGGGCACTTCGGTCAAATTGGCGCCAAGTGGGACTACTGCGAGCTTCTTCGTATCGACCTTGTAGTTGTCTACTGCGCTTTGTGCGGCCCAGTCGGACGCAAAGATTGATAAGGCGGCATTGCTGAGAGAGGCTTGTTGAATTTCATTGCCATGCCGGATGGTCGCGTCAGAAAAATTTCGCCATTTGCCGGGGTAGTAGCCCACCATTCCGGCAAAGGTCGCGTCTTCCCACGTGACGATGGGCAAACCAGTATCTAGGCCTGCACAGACGATGCTGGAGGGGCATAAAACTGCGTCAAACTCTTCGCCAGCCATTTGTTTTGCAGCCTGCTTGGACAATGCTTTTGCACAGAGCGGATGCCGACCGAAGTCATAGCATTTACCTGTCAACATTTGGTAGGTTTTTTGAAGTAGCTTGAGGGTTCGCGGGAATGGCAGGTGTAACGGGCCAATCTCTTGAACGCTATGGCCAGCGTCCCGGAGTCCTTGCACCATAAAAAATGGTGTGCCAGACCAAGACTGGACATCTTTAGCGTCCAATTGCGAGACAAAGGCGAATTTCATTTGTGGTTTCTAACTAACTTGGTCATGGAGGGCTTGCGGAGAGGTCAAGCCTTTAGTTGGCCTACGAAGTCAAGGTAAGCAACGGCGAGTCCGGCTTCAAGTTCGGTAGTCGCCTTCCAGCCCATATCACTTAAACGTGTCACGTCCATTAGTTTGCGGGGGGTGCCATCTGGTTTGCTGGTATCAAAAACAATTTCACCTGTGTACTGTGTGACACGACTCACCGTATGTGCGAGCTCGTTGATGGTGACGTCGTAGCCCACGCCAATATTGATCAGCGGTGGTTGGAACTTGCCTGTTTTGGACTCATCGCTGCCGAGCAAGGACTCATATTTTTCGTCTGGCAGCTTCATTAAGTACACACAAGCATCAGCCATGTCAGCGTTGTACAAAAACTCTCGCTTTGGCGTACCCGTACCCCACACCGTCACGGTGCTGGCACCACTGATTTTGGCTTCATGAAACTTGCGGATCAGCGCCGGGATCACGTGGCTGTTTTCGGGGTGGTAGTTGTCGCCCGGGCCATACAGGTTGGTAGGCATGGCGGCCAAGTACTTGGTACCGTACTGGCGGTTGTAGCTCCAGCACATCTCTACGCCTGCGATTTTGGCCAGGGCGTAAGGGCGGTTGGTGGGCTCCAGCGGGCCAGTGAGCAAGTGTTCCTCCCGCATGGGCTGGGGGGCCAGTTTGGGGTAAATGCAGCTGGAGCCCAAAAACAGCAAGCGTTTGACCTGGTTCACATACGCTGCATGGATGATGTTGCTCTGGATAAGCAAGTTGTCGCGGATGAACTCAGCCGGGTAGGTGTTGTTGGCCACAATGCCGCCCACTTTGGCGGCTGCCAAAAACACGTAGTCCGGCTTTTCGGCGTCAAAGAAAGCGGCGGTGGCGACCTGGTTGGTCAGGTCCAGCTCCGCGTGGGTGCGCAGCAGCAGATTGGTGTAACCCGCAGTCTGCAGGTTGCGCACAATCGCTGAGCCCACCAGTCCACGGTGGCCCGCCACATAGATTTTTGCGTTCTTGTCCATGGCGGTGTGACTTACTCGTGGTGGTCGTAGGTTTGGAAGCCTGCCAGCTTGACCAGCGCATCGCGCTTGGCGGCCGTAAAGTCGGCTTGCACCATTTCAGCCACCAGCTCTTGCAGGCTGGTGGTGGGTACCCAGCCCAGCTTTTCTTTGGCCTTGGTGGGGTCGCCCAACAGGGTTTCCACTTCGGTGGGGCGGTAGTAGCGGGGGTCCACCTTCACAATCACATCGCCCACTTTGCACTTGGCTTCAGTGCCGGTAATGGCCACTACGGTGCCGATTTCGTTTTCAGCCTCGCCGCTCCAGGCCAACTGAATGCCCAGCTCGGCCGCTGCAAACTCCACAAACTGGCGCACGCTGTATTGCACGCCGGTGGCGATCACAAAGTCTTCCGCCTTGTCTTGCTGCAGCATCAACCATTGCATTTCTACATAGTCGCGGGCGTGGCCCCAATCGCGCAGGGCGCTCATGTTGCCCAGGTACAGGCAGTCTTGCAGACCCAGCGCAATGCGGCTGATGGCGCGGGTGATCTTGCGGGTTACAAATGTTTCGCCACGTAGCGGGCTCTCGTGGTTAAACAAGATGCCGTTGCAGGCGTACATGCCATAGGCCTCGCGGTAGTTCACCGTGATCCAGTAGGCATACATCTTGGCCACCGCATAGGGGCTGCGGGGGTAGAAAGGTGTAGTTTCCTTTTGTGGGATTTCTTGTACCAAGCCATACAGCTCAGAGGTGGACGCTTGGTAAAAGCGTGTTTTCTTTTCCAGACCCAGGATGCGGATGGCTTCCAGAATACGCAGGGTGCCCATGCCGTCGGCGTCTGCGGTGTACTCGGGCGACTCAAATGACACGGCCACATGGCTCATGGCGCCCAGGTTGTAAATTTCGTCCGGCTGCACCTGCTGGATGATGCGAATCAAGTTGCTGCTGTCGGTCAGGTCGCCGTAGTGCAGCGTGAAGTGGCGTGCCGAGACATGGGGGTCTTGGTACAGGTGGTCGATACGGTCAGTGTTAAAGCTCGATGCCCGGCGCTTGATGCCGTGCACCTCATAGCCTTTTTTGAGCAAAAGCTCTGCCAAATAAGAACCGTCTTGGCCGGTTACGCCGGTGATGAGTGCTACTTTTTTCATAGTGTTTGCTTACAAAAGCCCTGATAAAAATTGACGTTGTGGGGGGTGGATGGCGTTCAGCAGGTCGCTGATGAATTGCGCTTGCAATTCATAGGCCAGGGGTGTGTTGCTGGAAATACTGGAGACTCGAAAAATCAAGCCATCCGGAATTTGACCACGGAAGCCGTAGCGCAATTGCTCCAGCTTGCGCGCAGTGCCACCTTGAACTGCTTTGTTGCCGATGGTGGACCAATAGGTGAGGGGCTCTTTGCGCTGGCCCAGCTCGGTCTGTAGGCGCCGCACCGGTATGTCGCCATATTTGGTGCTCAGCACGCTGTTGGCGCTGCCGCTTAACTTGAAGCCTTGGGCGGGATAGCACACATCGGGGTAGTGAAGCGCGAGGCCGTCGCTTTGGTTTTCACCATAGGCAATCGACAACATGATGGCGACACCATCCGCATTGACATAAGTGCGGGTCAGAATCTGGGAGTACAGGCTCTCTAGCAGTGCGGTTTGCTGTGGGTTGACCACTTGCCCCGCAGACTGCTGCAGTTGCCGCCATGGCCCGAATGCGGCAGGCACTATGACCTCGAGTTTGGGGTTGCCACGGTTTTGGGCCATGAGCTCTGTGGGCTTGCTGGCGTGCGCAATCCAGGCAGCGCACACCATGAGCGCGAGCATTAACAGGCTCTTGAATTGGAGTTTCATGCCATACCCTTTGTCGCTACTTTTCGCCCGCTTTTGAACTGCTCAAAGGTGAGTAGCAAGCCGTCAAATCCGATGATCAGCAACAAGGCACTTAAAAACAAAACCATGCCCGCAAAGCCGTGCAAAAAGCCTTGTCCGGCCTCGTCGCCAAAGTGGTAAGTGATCAAACTGAGCGCCATCACGCGGATCACATTGGCAGTAAACGAGATTGGCACGATCAATATTGCAAGGCCCACGTTACGAACCAATGAATCGCGGCGTACCAAGTTCAGGTACAGCAGGCCCAAGGCCTCAAGGGTCAGCAGGGTGTGCAGGCCCGCGCACGCGTCTGCCACTAGCAACATGTATTGCCCGATTTGCAAAATCACGCCACTGCGGCCGATGGGGTAGCCCAC
>JAIXVK010000661.1 GCA_027483085.1 Comamonadaceae bacterium
CCCTGGCTTAGCCAGGGCCCGCATTGCGCTTGCCCTGAACACACACCACCCGGCGTAGTTGCCGGATGTCTGTCGTTCGTTGGAGGCCGTGGTGCTGCCGTCATTTTTTTACATGCGATCCGCGTGGGCGCTACTGGTCGCGGCCCGGATGCTAGCCACGCTGTCCACTGCAGGGGCGCTTTTTATGGGCGAGGTCATGGGCATGACACCCTGCAACCTTTGCTGGTTTCAGCGCATTGCCATGTTCCCCTTGGTATTGATCTTAGGCATGGCGGCTTACCGCAACGACCGTGAGGGCGCGCTATATGCCCTGCCCCTCGCCGGATTGGGCACCTTAACGTCGCTGTACCACACGTTACTGATAGCGGACTGGGTTCCCAAAGCCTGGGTTCCGTGCGGCGCCGGTGCCTCTTGCGCAAATCAGGCGCTCACCATGTTTTACGGGGTTCAGATCCCCTGGCTCTCTTTGGCGGCATTTGTATCGATTGCCGCTTTGCTCTGTATTTATCTCAAGAAAACTTCACCATGACATCCCAAAAAAAGATAGTGCTCGGCCTGCTGGCCTTGGTTGTCTCGTTCTTCGCGCTCGGCATGTACGTCTACCAGCAACGGGTACAAAACTCACAAATGGACAAAGTGAACCGGGCGGCAGACCGCTTGGTGCGGGCAGCCTCCCCCGTATTGGGGCCGGTAGATGCACGCGTGACGGTGGTGGAATTCTTTGACCCGGCTTGTGAGACCTGCCGCGTCTTTTACCCCTTCGTCAAAGATCTGATGCGCAAACACCCGCAAGACATCCGCTTGATGCTGCGCTACGCCCCTTTTCACCAAGGCTCAGACCAGGTGATCAAGCTGCTGGAAGCGGCCCGCTTGCAGGGCCTGTACCAGCCGGTGCTGGAAATTGTGCTGGCGGCACAGCCCTTGTGGGCCGACCATAGCCAACCCAATGTGGAGCGGGCTTTTCAAGCGGCCGCAGAGGCTGGCTTGGACCTTCAAAAAGCCCGGGTAGACATGAAATCGCCCGCCATTGAGGCTCTACTTGCGCAGGATGTTCAAGACTTGACCGCCCTAGAGGTCACCAAGACCCCGACCTTTTTTGTCAACGGCCGGGGACTACCCAGCTTCGGGCCGGAGCAGTTGGAAGCCCTGGTGGCTGAGGAACTGGCAAAGCCCGCACCGCCGACCCGTTAAGCCACGCCTATGCCCGTGTTTTATTGGATTCGCGCAGGCCTGGCAGCCTTGGTGCTACTGGGCAGCTGGACAGGCCCATCGCTCGCCACAACCCACGCCGACGGTAAGGCCGAAGCCGCGCTGATCGACATCTACCGCACCATAGGCGCGGCAGACCTTCGTGGCGCACTGCGCAAAAGCGATGCGCTGGTGAAGGCCTATCCTCATTTTCAGTTGGCCCAGTTGGTGCACGGCGATTTGCTGTCCGCCCTCTCGCGGCCGGTCCGGCACGTCGGGGATGTGCCAGGTGAGCTGGCGCAAGGCGCAGCTGGCAACCTTGCCGCCTTGCGCGCCGAGTCGCAACTGCGCATTGCCGCCATCCGCCAGAGGCCACCGGTGGACGCCCTTCCGGCGCAGTTCATTGGCCTCTCAAAGCGCAACAAACACGCCATTGCCGTAGATACCGCCAAGGCCCGCCTATACCTTTTTGAGAACACGGCCAAGGGCACCCGCCTGCTGGCGGACTATTACATCTCGGTGGGCAAAGCGGGCGTGGGCAAACAGGTCGAGGGTGACCAGCGCACACCGCTGGGGGTGTATTTCATTACCAGCAACCTGGACCCCAAGAGCCTGAAAGACCTCTACGGCTCCGGCGCCCTACCGGTGAACTACCCCAATGTGCTGGACCTGCGCCGCGGCAAAACCGGAGGGGGAATTTGGCTGCACGGCACACCGTCCACCCAGTTCACCCGGGCACCGCAGGCCACAGATGGCTGCGTGGCGGTTGCCAACCCGGATTTGGACCGGATCATCCGCACGGTAGAAATCCGCACCACCCCGGTTTTGATCGGTAAAAACTTCCGCTGGGTGCGCCCCGCAGAGCTGTCGGCAGAGCGCGAGCAGTGGGACAGCCGGCTTGAGGCCTGGGCAGCTGCCAAAGGTTCAGGGCAGCCTGGCAACTTGTGGAAGTTTTACGCCAGTGACTTCCAGGCAGACGGCAAAGACCTGCAAACGTTCAGCCGTACTGCGCAAGCCGGGCTCCAGCAGCTGGCGGGCAAATCCGTGCAACTTAACGACCTGTCGCTCATCCGCTGGACCGATGAGGCGGAGATCTTGGTCGCCACCTTTGGCGAACTCAAGAGCGGCGACCGGTCCGGCCGCACGGTGCGCCAGTACTGGCAAAAGCGCGCGAACACCTGGCAGATCATTTACGAGGGCGCGGTGGGCTAGCCACCCGCCCCGAAATGCCTTAGTTGAAGCTGAACTGCCCCGGCGCTAGGATGGGATCCACCCCCACCTGAATCGTCGATTTGGGCAGGAACTTGCCTTCCAGCAGCAGCTTGGAGAGCGGGTTCTCAATGCGCTGCTGGATAGCGCGCTTCAAGGGCCGCGCACCGAACACCGGGTCAAAGCCCACCTTGGCCAGCTCGGCCACCGCCGCGTCGCTCACGGCGAGCGTCAAGTCCATCTTGGCC
>JAIXVK010000549.1 GCA_027483085.1 Comamonadaceae bacterium
CGTCGTGCGCCCGTGGTGGGGGCGGCCTCATGGGCGGCCGGTGGAGGCGCGCGGCGCAAAACAGGGCGGGGCGAAGTGGGTTCGGTCATGGTGCGGATGCTATGTTTTTAGGAGCTGCTTGCGCACATTCCATGAGCGCTAGAGGCAGATTTTGCTACTAATCGGCAGCGGATGCCAGTGTTAGCGAGGTTTCAAGACCATCTGGTCTTTTCCAAGAATGACATCAAACTTGGACAAAAAGGATTGGCCGAGCAAGGCTTGATTGTCGTCGCCCACCGACAGGCCTATGCCGATCCGGACCCGGTTGACCTCTACCGGGCCGATTTGAACGGGGATTCCTTCCACAATGCGCCCCGGCCGGTCGCCATTGGCGGTGCGAAAAACAGTGGAAGTGCCGCCTGTGAGTTGGGCTTGGCGCGCGAAGGTTTCACTCACTGTCACCAGCGAGGCTCCGGTATCCACCAGAAACATCACCTCCCGGCCCTGGATGCGGCCCGGCGCATAAAAATGCCCGTCCAGCGCACGCTGGATGACCAGATCGCCGTTGGCCTGTATCCGGACCTGCTGGGGGCGCAGGTAGTAGGTCATGCCGGCATACAGCAAGCCTATGACCGCGCACCAAAACAGAATGAGCGGAATCAGGCCGGTCTGGCGCGGTGCGGAGGGTGGGGATGCGCTCAAATGGTTGCGACTGAAGGCAGAAAACCGGGCCCGGGTGGCCTCCAGCTGGCGCTCTTTGTCTGTCTCGCGCTGGTGGCTGGGGTCCCCGTCCCGGTCTTCATGGGCCATAGTGGCTGGCTGCGGGCTTAGTTGTAAAAGGCCTCGACCTTGCCCTTGAGCTTGATCAGCAGGGGTTTGCCCTTGCGGTCTACGGTTTTGCCGGCGGGCACTTTGATCCAGCCTTCGCTGACACAGTATTCCTCGACGTCGTTGCGCTCTTTGTCATTGAAGCGGATGCCGATGTCGTGCTGAAACACGGCTGCCACATGGTGCGGGCTGCGCGGGTCGGCAGAGAGGTGATCGGGCAGGGTGGGGCGTTCTGTGGTGTTTGTCATGGGCTGTATTTTCTCATTCCCGGGAGCTGGCGCATGCGCTAGGCCCGCACTCTGGCCACAAAAGCAGCAGCCGGCAGCGGTTTGGCAAACAGGTAGCCCTGGTATTGCTCGATGCCCTGGGCCTGCACCCAAGCCAGCTGGGCCGGGGTTTCCACCCCTTCAGCCACGATGTGGAGCTGCATCAAGCGGCACATGGAGACGATGAGCTCGGCCACCGGGCGGTTGGCCTCGATGTCTTGCACAAAGGTTTTGTCCACCTTCAGCACCTGGATCGGAAACCGGTTCAGATAGGCCAAGTTCGAGTAGCCGGTGCCGAAGTCGTCCACGCTGATGGAGAAGCCCATGCGTCGCAAATCGTCCAGCGTTTCGTGGGTGTGGGGTGCCACGCCGAGCAACATCGATTCGGTGAGCTCCAGCTCCAGCCGCGCGGGTTGCGCCGCAGTGGCGGTGACGATGCGGGCTAGGCGGTTCAGCAACTCCGGGTCGCGGAACTGGCGGGGCGAGAGGTTGATGGAAATCTTCAAGTCCAGCCCTTCACGGGCCCACTGCACTTGCTGCCGCGCGGCTTGCTCAAACACCCAGTCGCCCAGGGCATTGATCATGCCGGTGCTCTCGCAGGTGGGAATGAAGGCGTCCGGCCCCACGACGCCGCGCAGCGGGTGGTTCCAGCGGATCAGCGCTTCGGCGCCACGCACCAGGCCGGTCGCAACGTCTACGCGGGGCTGGTAGTACAGCTCAAACTCTTCGCGGGTCAGGGCGTGGCGCAGCTCGGTTTCCAGCTCCAGCCGCTGCTGCACCCGCTGCGCCATGGGTAACTCGAAGATGTTGAGCGCGTTACGGCCGCTCTCTTTGGCGCTGTACATGGCGAGGTCGGCATTGCGCAGCAGGGTGTCCAGCTCTTGGCCGTGTTCGGGGTAAAAGCTCACGCCCACGCTGGGGGTCACGATGACTTCGGTGCCATGGAGTTGAATGGGCTGCGCCACGGTGCTGCTCAGGCGCTGGCGCACGCGCTCCACCTCGTCGCGGATGTTGTGCGCCACCATCAGGATGAGGAACTCATCCCCGCCCAGCCGGGCCACCATGTCGCTGCTGCGGGTAATCGTGCGCAGCCGTTCGGCCACTTGCACCAGCAGGGCGTCGCCCGCGGCATGGCCCAGGGTGTCGTTGATGTCTTTGAAGTGGTCCAGGTCGATGTAGATCAGCGCAGCCTCGGTGGCGCCTTCTCCCATGTCGCGCAAGGTGTCGGCAAAGCGCTGCATCACATGGCTGCGGTTGGGCAGGCCGGTCAGGGAGTCGTGCCGCGCCAGGTACTGCGAGTGGTCTTGCGCATGCTTGATGGCCGTCACATCCACTTCGCTCATCAGCACCGCATCGCGCCCGGTGACCGCATCACGGCACAGGCGCACCGACACCTCGTGCCAGCGCAGGTTGCGGGTGGTGAGTGTGGGCAGGGTCAGTGTGGCTTCACCGTTCAGCTTGAGCATGGCCAGCATGCGCTCCAGCGCTTCCATGTCCTGAAACCGCTCGGCCATGCGCATGTTGAGGTTGGGCACCGATTCGCGGGCTGCGGGGTTGCGGTACAGCACCCCGCCTTCCCGGTCGTAGAGGGTGATCATCACATCGGTGTGCAGCAAGGCTTCTACCGAGCGCAGCGCCTCGGGGCGGTCGGGTTCAATGATGCGGCTTTCGCACAGCATGGCCATGCGCCCGTCCGTCATGTGGATGCCGCTGAGCTGCATATTCATGGAGATGGGCACGCCAGCGGGGTATATGGTCCACTGCTCGCTGAAGCTGGCGCCGTGTTGCACAAAGTCGCTCTGGTATTGCTTGAGCCGCTTGGCCACCGAGGCCGACATGTCAGCCCCCATGTCGCGGCTGCACAGCTCCGACAGGCTCTCTGCACGCCAGAGGGTGAGCGCGGCATCGTTGGCCCAGTGCACCTGGCTTTGGTCGATATCGAACACCCAGA
>JAIXVK010000195.1 GCA_027483085.1 Comamonadaceae bacterium
GAGCAATGCCCGCGCAGTTCACCAAGCCCATCAGCTTGCCCATGGAGACTGCTTGGGTCACGACGGCTTGCCCATCAGCTTCGTTACTGACGTCGCACTTGACGAATGCGCCGCCCAGTTCCCGGGCAATGGCCTCGCCTTTTTCTGTCTGCATGTCTGCAATGACGACTTTGCCGCCTTTGGCTGTCAGCATGCGGGCAGTGCCTTCGCCGAGGCCTGATGCGCCACCGGTCACGATAAAGACTTTTCCTGCGATTTCCATGGAGTGCTCCTTGTAATGGGGATGGATTGACGTTTACGTAAACGTCAATTATGGCGCAGCGGTCTTTTGATCTATTTGAACTTTTTTCGGGCTTTTTCAAAAGAAGCGCATTTTTATGCTGCTATACTTCGGCCTCTCGGATAAATGTAGGCGCATAGCTCAGCTGGTTAGAGCACCACCTTGACATGGTGGGGGTCGTTGGTTCGAGTCCAATTGCGCCTACCAACATTTTCCTTTAAGGCTTCATCTAGGGTATTCCTAGGTCGGTGCCAAGCGGTCTCTCTCTAGAATGTGCTGCACTGCAACACTTACTTGGCTCACACACCCGGTGCAGAGCGATCGACATGCAAAAAACTTCCAGTAAAGATTCCAAGGCTTCTCAGCGGGTCATCAAAAAATACCCCAACCGGCGTTTGTACGACACCGACACGTCGACTTACATCACGCTGGCGGAAATCAAGCAGCTGGTGATGGACAGCGAGTCTTTTGCGGTGGTGGATGCGAAATCGGGTGAAGACCTGACGCGAAGCATCTTGCTGCAGATTATTTTGGAAGAAGAGGCCAATGGGTCTCCAATGTTCACCGCGCCCGTGTTGTCCAACATCATTCGCTTTTATGGTCATGCCATGCAGGGCATGATGGGTGGCTACCTTGAGAAAAACATGCAAGCGCTGATGGATATGCAGGCGCCCATGGTGCAGGGCGTAATGGGTAACAACATGTTTCAGCAGATGCAGGAACATATGCAAAAACAAACTGAGCAATTCCTCGGTACCTTCGGCATCAAGCGTTAAGCTGGTTGGCGGGTCTCTGAGGGGCGGGCTCTGGAACTTCACACTATGACTGAAATTTTGAACTCCATCCCGGCTCCGAATGCTGCCCCCAAGGTAGGTTTTGTGAGTTTGGGTTGCCCCAAGGCGCTGACAGATTCCGAGCTCATCTTGACCCAACTGAGCGCCGAGGGATATCAAACCTCAAAGACCTTCCAGGGCGCTGACTTGGTCATCGTCAATACCTGCGGATTTATCGATGATGCGGTGAAAGAGAGCCTGGACACCATCGGAGAGGCGCTGGCGGAAAACGGGCGCGTCATCGTGACGGGTTGTCTCGGTGCCAAGACCACTGAAGGTGGTGAGAACATGGTTCGCCAGATGCACCCGAAAGTGCTCGCGGTGACCGGTCCCCATGCGACCCAGGAGGTGATGGATGCTGTGCATACCAATCTGCCAAAACCGCACGACCCATTTTTGGATCTGGTTCCGCAATCTTTTGGTGTGGCAGGTATCAAGCTTACGCCGCGCCATTACGCGTATTTGAAAATCAGTGAGGGTTGCAATCACCGTTGCACCTTCTGCATCATCCCCAGCATGCGCGGCGACTTGGTGTCCCGCCCGATTGGCGATGTTCTGAACGAAGCGCGTGCCTTGTTCGAGGGTGGCGTGAAAGAGTTGTTAGTCATCAGCCAAGATACTTCGGCGTATGGCGTCGACGTGAAGTACCGCACCGGATTTTGGGATGGCAAGCCCGTGAAGACCCGTATGTTGGAGTTGGTGCAGGCGCTTGGTGATATCGCTGAGCCTTATGGTGCCTGGGTCCGGTTGCACTATGTCTATCCCTACCCCAGTGTGGATGAAATTGTGCCGTTGATGGCGACAGGCCGTGTGCTGCCTTACCTGGATGTTCCTTTGCAACACAGCCATCCTGATGTGCTGCGCCGGATGAAGCGGCCTGCCAGTGGTGAAAAGAATCTGGAGCGTTTGCAGCAGTGGCGCGAAGCTTGTCCGGAGTTGGTGGTGCGCAGTACGTTTATTGCAGGCTTCCCTGGTGAGACTGAAGAAGAGTTTGAGCACCTGCTCGACTTTGTGCGAGAAGCCCAGATTGACCGTGCAGGTTGCTTTGCCTACAGCGCAGTAAATGGCGCAACCGCCAACGACTTGCCCGGCATGTTGCCAGTGGAAGTTCGCGAGGAGCGTCGCGCCCGATTCATGCAGGTGGCTGAAGAAGTATCTGCAGCTCGCTTGCAGCGCCGTGTCGGATCCGTGATGCAAGTGCTGGTGGATTCTGCGCCAGCGTTGGGTCGTAAGGGCGGAGTCGGTCGTAGCTACGCGGATGCTCCAGAAATTGATGGCGTGGTACGTTTGTTACCGCCCGAAAAAATCAGCAAGACACTGAAAGTGGGTGAGTTCACCAAGGCGCGAATTGTGAGTGCGCAAGGTCACGACTTGGTTGCACTTCCCATCTGATTTTTAGCCACTGACCGATGCATCTAACGGTCAGTGGCACGAATCACACAGGCAAAAAAAAGCCGCTGTTTTCACAGCGGCTTTTCATTAACTACATTACCATTGTTGGTGCCCAGAAGAGGACTCGAACCTCCACGATGTTACTCGCTAGTACCTGAAACTAGTGCGTCTACCAATTCCGCCATCTGGGCATCTCAGGAAAGAGAGAAGTATATCAAACATTTAGGCCAAAACAGCAATTTGCTGGAAGAAGTTGAAGGAATTGTTCAAGGGCATCGGGATGGACATGGTTTTGTGTCCCGCGACGACGGTGCTCCTGATATTTATCTTCCCCCTAACGAGATGCGGGCTGTGCTGCACAAAGACCACGTCAAGGTCCGTATCGTGCGCAGTGACCGCAAAGGTCGCCCCGAGGGGCGTGTTGTTGAAATCACCGAGCGCTCTAACCAACCGATCATTGGCCGGCTTTTGCAGGAAAGCGGAGTTTGGCTGGTTGCGCCAGAAGACAAACGCTACGGCCAGGATGTGTTGATTCCGAAGGGCGCTACCAGTGTGGCAAAGCCCGGCCAAGTGGTGGTCGTAGAACTGATTGAGCCGCCTGCGCTGTTCGGACAGCCTGTGGGGCGC
>JAIXVK010000259.1 GCA_027483085.1 Comamonadaceae bacterium
GGTGTGGAGCCAGCAGTCAACATGATCGTGAGCGGCGAGCCCATCAAGAGCGAAATGCTGGCCATGCTGCCCGGCCAGAAGCTGTTCGACAAACTGTCGGCTTCCGCCGAAAGCCTGGCTGAAGAAGCCTTGGCCTTCGCCCGCTCAGTGGCGGATGTGCGCCCACTGCCACTCGTGCGCGACCTGAAGTGTAAGCATCCGCAAGGCGATGCGTACTTCCAGTTCGCCCGCAACATGGTCAAGGGTATGAGCAAGAACTTCCCGGCTCCCGCCAAGTGCGTGGATGTGGTGGAAGCCGCTACCAAAAAGAAGTTTGACGAAGGCATGCAGGTCGAGCGCGAGACCTTCATCAACCTGATGTTTACTGCGGAGAGCAAGTCCCTGCGCCACCTGTTCCTGGCGGAGCGTGCAGCATCCAAAATCGCGGATGTGCCCTCGGACACTGCGCAACGCGCTATCAACTCGGTAGCGGTGATCGGCGCCGGCACCATGGGTGGCGGCATTGCCATGAACTTCTTGAACGCAGGCATCCCCGTCAAGATGCTGGAAATGAAGCAAGAAGCCTTGGACCGCGGCATTGCCACGATCCGTAAGAACTACGAAGCCCAAGTCGCCAAGAAAAAGCTCAAGCAAGACAAGTACGAGCAGCGCATGAGCCTGCTGACCACCACTTTGAGCTACGACGACCTCGCCGGCACCGACATGGTGATCGAAGCGGTGTTTGAAGAGATCGGTGTCAAGGAAGCAGTGTTCAAAGAGCTGGACCGCGTGATGAAGCCCGGCGCCATCCTCGCCTCCAACACCTCTACCTTGGACGTCAACAAAATCGCCAGCTTCACTAAACGCCCAGAAGACGTGGTGGGCCTGCACTTCTTCAGCCCTGCCAACGTGATGAAGCTGTTGGAAGTGGTGCGCGGCGAAAAGACCGCCAAAGACGTGATGGCTACCGTCATGTCGGTCGCCAAAAAGATCAAAAAGACGGCCGTGGTGTCTGGCGTGTGCGACGGCTTCATCGGAAACCGCATGATCGAGCAGTACGGTCGCCAAGGCGGTTTCTTGCTGGATGAAGGCTGCACCCCCGAACAAGTGGACAAGGCCATGGAGAAATTCGGAATGGCGATGGGCCCGTTCCGCATGGGCGATCTGGCCGGCAACGATATCGGCTGGGCCATCCGCAAGCGCCGTTACACCGAAAAGCCCGACATGAAGTACAGCAAAACGGCTGACTTGTTGTGCGAAAAAGGCCGCTTCGGCCAGAAGACTGGTGCCGGCTGGTACGACTACGTGCCCGGCAAGCGCGACGCCATCCCGAATGCGGAAGTGGTAGCCATGATCGAAGAGCACCGCAAGGCGCTGGGCATTACCCCCCGCAAGATCTCGGACGAAGAAATTGTGCAACGCCTGGTGTTCAGCCTGGTGAACGAGGCCGCCCACATTCTGGAAGAGGGCATTGCCGCCAAGGCCAGCGATATCGACATTGTGTACATCTTCGGCTACGGCTTCCCCGCACACCGCGGCGGCCCGATGAACTACGCCGATGAAGTCGGCTTGTTCAATGTGGTGCAAGCCATGAACCGCTTTGCCAAGAACCCGCTGGACGATGCCAAGTTCTGGCAACCCGCGCCGCTGCTGGCCCGTTTGGCCGCTGAAGGCAAAACCTTCAACTGAGCGTCCGCGCCGTTCACACCATTCAAGGAATCACCATGACATCTGCAGTTATTGTTTCTACCGCACGCACCCCCCTGGCCAAGAGCTGGAAGGGCTCCTTCAACATGACCCACGGCGCCACCTTGGGCGGACACGCCGTCGAGCACGCGATTGCGCGTGCCGGCATCGACGCCGCCGAGGTGGATGACGTCATCATGGGCTGTGCCACCCCCGAGGGCGCCACTGGTGCCAACATCGCGCGCCAGGTGGCCCTGCGTGCCGGCTGCCCCGTCACGGTGTCGGGCATGACCATCAACCGTTTTTGCTCCTCCGGCCTGCAAACCATCGCCACTGCAGCGCAACGCATCATCTCCAATGAAGGCGATGTATACGTGGCGGGCGGTGTGGAAGCGATCTCTTGCGTGCAGCAGGAAATGAACATCCACATGCTCAACGACCCTTGGCTGAGCAAAAACAAGCCCGAAATTTACTGGAACATGTTGCAAACCGCGGAGAACGTGGCCAAGCGCTACAACATCAGCCGCGACGCCATGGACGAATACGGCGCTGCCAGCCAGCAACGTGCCACTGCCGCGCTGGAAGCCGGTTTGTTCAAGGCCGAAATTGCACCGATCACCGTCACCATGGGCGTGGCAGACAAAGTCATGGGCCTGATGACCAAGCAGGTCACCGTGAGCGACGACGAAGGCATTCGCGCCGGCACCACCAAAGAAGGCATCAGCGGCCTGCGCTCGGCGCTGCCCGGCGGGCTCATCACTGCGGGCAACGCCAGCCAGTTTTCCGATGGCGGTGGCGCCGCGGTCTTGATGCATGAAAAGCTGGCTGAGCAAAAAGGTTTGCAACCTCTGGGCCGCTTCCTCGGCTTTGCCGTAGCCGGTTGCGAGCCTGACGAAATGGGCATTGGCCCCGTGTTCGCTATCCCCAAGGTCTTGAAGCGCCTCGGCCTGACCATGAACGACATCGACCTGTGGGAGCTCAACGAAGCCTTTGCAGTGCAGGTGCTCTATTGCCGCGACAAGCTAGGCATCCCCGCAGACCGCCTCAATGTCAACGGCGGTGCGATTGCGGTGGGCCACCCCTACGGTGTGTCAGGCCAGCGGTTGACCGGCCACGCGCTGATCGAAGGCAAGCGCCGCGGCGCCAAGCGCGTCTGCGTGACCATGTGTATCGGCGGCGGCATGGGTGCTGCGGGCGTGTTTGAAGTGCTTTAGTGCCTAATTCAAGTTGCTACTAATTTAGTAGCTAGCCGCGCATGTTTCGAGAGGACTGCGCGGTTTTTTTTTATAGATTGACGTAAAAGCTAAAACGACACCAGTTGACGCGTTGGCCATTTAACCTCGCGCAGTGCTGAACGGATAACCATCTACAAGCACTTGAACTTTGAAAGGAAATAGTGATGGGAAATAACACCCCCCTTGAACATCTAGCCGCATTTGCCATTTGCTTTGTAGCTGGCGTGGTCTCCACATATTCGCTGGGCGCTTACATCGACAGACTTAAGCGCACCGCGTCGCCGACACGGCATCCAAGCTAAGAGGTCACGCAATGACGGTTCCATATGAAGTACGCATGATCGATCTAACTTTTCAGGACCAGTCGATAAGGTTGTTCTTAAATGTGTTGTACCCTCATTCGTACATTTCAAATGTCGCAGCAAAGCAGAACCGATGAGATTCACCAACAGAGAAAGCTACGGTTACCGCTTAGTCCAGATTCTCAAAAAGCTGAACCAAGGCCAAAAGTTAAACCCCAAAACCCTAGCGGAGGAGTTCGGTGTGAATTTGCGCGCTATCCAACGCGATTTGAACGAGCGCTTTGCTTTCTTGGGGCTGGTTAAAACTGATGGCTCTTACCACATGCCTCCCACCAATCTAGGTAAGCTCAACTTCCGTGATGTAGAGCGCTTTGCCAGTTTGGCAGGGGTAAAGGGACTTTTCCCTTCGCTAAATGACGACTACTTGCGCGAGCTTTTTCATTCGCAACTGAATTCCGCTGTGCTAGTGAAAGGCCCAGCTTATGAAGACTTGGGTGGGAAAGAGGTGCTCTTTCACCAATTAGAAGTGGCCATCGTCAGCCACCAGCACATCAGCTACACCTACGAAAAGTCCGAGGGCACCAAAAACTACTGCATGGTGCAGCCCTACAAGCTAATCAACCACGACGGCATTTGGTATCTCTCGGCCATGCATGGAAGTCAACTCAAAGCGTTCACCCTTATCAAAATAAACCGGCTGCAAGTAGAAAGCAGCACCTTTGAGCCAAACCCTGTTATCCACAAAACGTTAGCCCAAGACGACGGCATTTGGCTGAACCTGAAAAAGCTGGATGTAGTGCTGAGGGTGACCGAGCCGGCGGCAGGATATTTTCGCCGCCGTAAATTGGTGCCAAACCAGATCATTGAGGAAGAACTTGAAGATGGAAGCCTGATCGTTTCATCTAAAGTGGCGCATGCCAATCAGATTTTGCCGATCGTGCGGCAGTGGATGCCTTGTATCTTCATTATTAAACCAAAAATTCTTATTAAAAAAAATAATATGGAGATTAATAAATATTTAGATCTCAATTCATCAGGCAATTGATGAAAATCAATTTTTATTAAAAATAATGACATGAATACTGATATTGTCGAAAAACCAAAATTCCTTCAAGCTGTTGAGCTTGTACTGGCAAAGCCAGAGGATATTAAAAAAGAGGCATCTCAAATTTATAAAAAACTAAGAGATGCGAATCCTAGCAAAAGTGAAGCTGATATAAGAAAAATTGCCTCAAAGAAAATTATTTCTAACTATAGCTACTATGCAGCTTTTACAGGTGGAACGACAGCGTTGACTAGTGTAATTCCAGGGATAGGAACTGCTGTAGCAATGAGTGGTGGAGCAACAGTTGACGCTGTCGCTTCAATTAAATTTCAAATTGAAATGACAATGGCTATTGCAACAATTTATGGCCATGATATTTTGATTGAGGAGGAAAAGAGGCTTTGTTATATTATTGCGGGACTGGGCGCTATTAGCGAGGCGACTAAGGAATTTGGCAAGGATGTAGGATCTAGGGCATTTGTTAAGCTTGTGAAAGAGCATCTTAAAGGTGCGACTCTCCAAACAATAAAAACTATATTCAAAAAAGTGGGAATCAATTTTTCCAGGAAAGCTTTGGAGAAAGCAATTCCATTTGGTGTCGGTGTGATTATTGGGTTTGGCGCAAATAAAACTCTCACTTGGTATGTGGGGGTGAAGGCACAAGATTTCTTTATTTCTGATCAATAAAAAATATTTCGAGCTTTTATTAAGTCTGTATTTAATACTTTGATATTTTTTATTTTTGAAGTGCTGTAACCCACACGACAGCATTGGCCATCTGAAACGAGCCGGTCTGCGCACAATCCGCAGTCCGGCTTTTTTATTTTCTTGAGACCTCGTCCATGACCTTGCGCACCACCCTCGACTTCCTGCTCCACGACTGGCTGGACACCACCGGCCTCACCAGCCGTGAGCGCTTTGCGGACCACAACCGCGAAACCTTTGACGCGGTGCTGGACACCTGCGAACGCATTGCGCGCGAGAAGTACGCGCCGTTCAACCGGCTGGTGGACACGCAGGAGCCGCACTTTGATGGCGACAAGGTCACCCTGCCGCAAGCTACCCACGATGCGTTCAAAGCCTATGCCGAATCCGGCATGTTGAGCGCCGCGCAGGACTACGACATCGGCGGCATGCAGCTGCCCTACAGCGTGGAGGCAGCAGCCAATGCGTTTTTTGCCTGCGCGTCAGTCAGCATTGGCTCCAGCTTGCTATCGGTGGGCAATGCCAATTTGTTGATGGCGCACGGCACCGAATTGCAAAAGCAGGTGTTCGCCCACAACGAGTTTTCGGGTCGCTGGGCCGGCACCATGTGCCTGAGCGAGCCGCAGGCCGGCTCGTCCCTGAGCGATGTGGCGACCCGTGCGGTGCCGGACGGCGAGGGCTTTGAATCTGACCCTCTGGGCGCGCGTTACCGCCTGCGTGGCAACAAGATGTGGATCTCCAGCGGCGAGCACGAGCTCACCGAAACCATCGTGCA
>JAIXVK010000011.1 GCA_027483085.1 Comamonadaceae bacterium
ATCGCGTTGCAAGGTCAGCAGTTCACCCGGCATCACCTTGCTGCAGTTCTCGAAGATGCACAGGTTGTCAGCAACATAGCCATAACGCAAAAAGCCCTCGAGCCCGGCCGCGCTGATCGGAGGGCGAAAGCCCGGCAAGGCCCAGAATGCCTTCAGCTCCGAAGCAAACGCCACGCCCTGCGGCGTGTCGGCCAGGTACAAGGGCTTCTTGCCCAAGCGGTCGCGGCACAAATGCAACTCGTGCGACTGCGTATCCCACAAGGCAAAGGCAAACATCCCGGCAAAGCGCCGAACCGCCTCGAACACGCCCCATTGCACGAACGCTGTGAGCATCACCTCCGTGTCGCCGCTGGAGCGGAACTGGTGCCCCAGAGACTCCAGCTCTGCCCGCAAAGTCTTGAAGTTGTAGATCTCGCCGTTGAAAACGATCTGAAATCGTTGGTTGAAAGAGGCCATGGGCTGGTGGCCCAAGGGCGACAAGTCCACGATGGCAAGCCGACGGTGAGCCAATGCCAACTGCTGAGCCGGATCAACCCAGACGCCTGCGTCGTCCGGCCCACGATGTTTCTGGTGCCAAGCCATCGCCAGCGCCAACTCCTCGAGCTCGCCGCCCGCTTGATGGCCTTCACGCCACCAGAATCCTGATATCCCGCACATTCGCCCTCCCCTTGATTCCGACGGCTCGGGTCATCCCTTGCTCGTCTCCTCTTGACTCTGTTGGTTTGATTTTTCTAACTTCGCCAATCCAGCACCGCGGTACATAGCCCCCAGCGCAGCCAAAACAACGGAAACGGCAAAGCGACACTCCGCCCGTCGACGCCCGTTTCGCCCCAGGGTCGCAGCCAACTCAGGAGAACAAAGGATTCGCTCCAGCGCCGCTTGAAGGCTCTCGACATCCTTCGCTTGACACAAAAGGCCTGCGTCCCCCATCGCCTCAGCGATGCCGCCCACATCCGAAGCCACGACAGGCACGCCCCAAGCCATTGCCTCCAGAATCCCGACGGGCACCCCCTCGTAATACGAGGGAAGAACAAAGACGTGCGCTGCAGCCAGCTCACAAACTTTGGCAGCGCCATCAATCCAACCCCGGAACTCCACCCGATCTTGAATACCCAGTTGCTCGACCCGCAACCGAACAGCCTGAAGATCGCCGTCACCAGCACACACCAGCAAGGTATCAGGCATGGCCGAACTCACCGAGGCAAAAGCCTCGAGTAGCTCGTAGATCCCTTTTTGCGGCCACAGGCGCGCCATAAACAAAATGCGTCTGGGTGATGCCGCCCTTTGGCAATTCAACTGCGAAGCATCTGGAACTGCCACCGGGTTGTCGATGGCCGAAAAATTGGCCATCGGCTGAATCACACGAAGCTGATCCGCCCAAACCTCGCTCAACACAACGACCCGGTCCACTGATTTCAGGGTCTCTCGGACGGCTGCTTGTGAAGCGGGCGAAAGTGACTTTTCGTACCACTGCACAAAGGAGCCATCGTGGATATGCAAGAAAGTCTTGCAGCCAAACCGTCGCGCCACACCCAGGTATGTGCGCTTGCGCCAGAAACTACCTCGGGCCGCAGAATGTGCATGCACAGCGGCAACTTTCCCCGACATTAGCCAAAACAGCAGCTGCACAAAAGCTCGGCCCGCCATCCAAAGCTTGTTGAGAGTTTTCTTATGGTGAAACGAAGACAAGTAACGCACTGGCCATTGACCATTGAGCCCACCGCCAATATAAGAATTCACGACTGCAGACATACCGCCGAGGGCGCGCAGGTCATTGCCGATCATCACGATGAATTGCTCGGATCTACGCATAAAGACTGAAGGTCAATGCCGCCAAAAACCTAGAAGTCAAAGTAGTCCGGAATGTCTTCTGGACGATTGATTCGAACGACTCGGGCCGGCACTCCAACTGCGACTGCGTAGGCAGGTATGTCAGTAAGCACGACTGCATTCGCACCGATTGAGGCATATCGCCCAACCCGCACGGGACCCATGATCTTTGCACCGGACCCAATCATCACGTGATCCTCAATGATCGGCACCTCAATGCGGCCGGCTCGACCTCCGATCGTCACTCCAGTTCCAATTGCAACCCGTTCGCCAATTCGCGCTTGCTTGTGGATGACCACGCCTAACCCTTGGTAGCCCAACAAAACACCTCGTCCGAGTTCAGCGGAAGGTGGTAGCACCACGCCCCAAAGAACACGGTTCAAAGCTTTCAGAAGCATTGGGACCAAAGGCACTTTGCGAACATAGAGCCACCGTGCCAAACGGTATATATGTATGGGCATACGACGGTCTCGATCGTTCAGATGAATCCAAAAGGAATGAATTTAGCCAAAACTCAAAAACTGCCAGTTCCCGAAATTTCGGGAGAAACTAGGCCCTGATAAGTAGCTGCCAAACGGGATGCCATGGCCAGATAACTTCTTTGACTCTGCACATAGATTTGTCCGGCACGGCCCTGGATTCGCGCTTGCTCTGGGCACGCCAATAAGTCCAGCACAGCCTGCGCCAACGCTTGAGGCTCAAATCTGATGCAGGTACCTGCACCACTTTCACTCATCACCAGTTCTTGATCCGGCAAATCATTGGCGACGACAGGCAGCCCCAAGGCGAAATATTCAGCGAGTTTTGTGGGACTCGACACGTCATACAGAGGCCCGCGAGGTATGACAGAAATCCCCAGCTCAGCTTGCTTGATACAACCCAAAGCCTGGGCAGGGCTCAGCCATCCGGTGAAATGGACGTTCTCAGACAGGCCCAGGTCAATCGCCTGCTTTCGCAACTGTTGGACCTCGTTCGGGTCGCTTGCTCCACCGACCATCAGCAACAGAACCTGAGGCTCCATCGCCTTGATTCGAACCAAGGCTTCAAGCATGAGGCCAGGCTGCCGGACGCGATCCAAGGCACCGGCGTATACGATCACGCGCCGCCCTCGCAATCTGCCAAGCGTTTCTGGTGCAGGCGACTGCAGTTTCTCTACTTCCTCAAGATCAACGCCCATGGGTACGGCAGACATCCGCTCCCTGGGGATGCCTCGCTCAACAAAGGCTTCAA
>JAIXVK010000108.1 GCA_027483085.1 Comamonadaceae bacterium
GACATTGGCTTGCGGAACGCTACCTGCCAAATTGCGTCGGAAATCGTTGAAATCTTTGCTCTGAGCCAAGACCGTTTTGCTGGCCTCTGTTGTGGATATGCTGGTGGCCTCCTGCGCTCCGGGCAGTGCCATGACCGCACCGGCCCGCACACGGTTCAGGTTCCCGTTCACAAAGGCATCCGGGTTCGAGCGCAGCAGGGCTACCAGCATCTGGTCCAGCGAGACGCCTGCGGGCTTGTTGGCGATGGCAATCTTGCTGGCGGTATCGCCAGACTTCACGGTAATGCGACCATTCTCAGCATCAGGGGCTTTTGCTGCTGGAGGCGTTGCAGCCACTGGCGGCAGTGCCCGGGGAGCAGGCGCTGGGCGCACTGGCGCGTCATTGCTTGGTCTGGGGGCTGGCTGTGGGGTCGTTGCAGGCGCCGAGGGGGCTGGTGCTATTTGCGCAAGTGTTGGTGCAGGAGCCGTCTTCTTGAGGCTTGGTGGATCCAAGAGCAAGGTGTAGTCGCGCACAATTCGACCGGAGGACCAAGTGGCCTCCAGAATCAGGTCGACAAAGGGGTCATTGACTGCACGGTCGCTGGTAAGTCGCAAGTAGGCTTTACCGTCTGCCCGGCGCGCCAATCTGGCTTGTAAGCTGGTAAGGGCAGGGCTGTACTCCAGCCCTGCAGCGGTGAACGCCTCCGGCTGGGCCACTGCCGCTCTCAAAGAGGAGGCCTCTTCGGCGGTGATTTCAGGGATTTCCACTTCGGCGCGCAGGGGCTCACCGAGTGCGGACTGCACCGTCAAGCGCCCGAGTGAAAGCGCATACGCACCGGATCCCGACAAGCTGAGCAGCGCGAAAGATGCAGCTGCGACAGCCGTCCTCTGCCAACGATGTGACTTAACGATCAATTTAAAGGCCTCCGGTGCTCAGGGGGAGCTGCGATGTACTTCTCATTTCCCAGGCCAACGCCTGAGCTAGAAAACAAAAAAGTACCTTAACATCAATATCTTAGGCAGACAAGCTAAGGAAGCGCTTAACTTCCAAAGCCCGTCTAGAGGCCCTATTGTCGCTGTGACGCTTGTTGCCTTGCGACAACGAAGCGTAACTCTCTGTTACGCGTCCAGCAAGATGCGCAGCATCCGACGCAGGGGTTCAGCCGCTCCCCACAGCAGCTGATCGCCGATGGTGAAGGCACCCACGTATTCAGGCCCCATCGCCAGCTTGCGGATACGGCCCACGGGAATCGTCATGGTGCCGGTCACCGCCACGGGTGTCAGATCCTGAATGGTGGCTTCACGGGTGTTGGGCACCACTTTGACCCAATGGTTGTCTGCCGCGATCATGGCTTCGATGTCTGCCACGGGCACATCTTTCTTCAGCTTGAAGGTGAGAGCTTGGCTGTGGCAGCGCATAGCGCCCACGCGCACACAGAAACCATCTACTGGAATGGCGGAGCTGCCGAAGGCTTCGCCCATGCCCAGAATCTTGTTGGTTTCGGCCATGCCTTTCCACTCTTCTTTAGACATGCCGTTGCCCAGATCTTTGTCGATCCAAGGAATCAGGGAGCCGCCCAGTGGCACGCCGAAGTTGGCGGTTTCAGCACCGGTCAGTGCGCGTTGCTTGGCGATGACTTTGCGGTCGATTTCCAGAATCGCGCTCTTGGGGTCGTCGAGCAAAGCTTTGACTTCTGCGTTCAGGGTGCCGTATTGGGTCAGCAGCTCGCGCATGTGCTGGGCACCGCCGCCAGACGCAGCTTGGTAGGTCTGGGTGCTCATCCATTCGACCAAGCCAGCCTTGTACAGTGCGCCCACACCCATCAGCATGCAGCTCACGGTGCAATTGCCGCCCACCCAGTTCTTGCCGCCTTTGGCGAGAGCGTCCTTGATGACGGGCATGTTGACCGGGTCGAGAATGATGACCGCATCTTTTTCCATGCGCAGTGTGGAGGCTGCGTCGATCCAGTGGCCGTTCCAGCCCGCAGCGCGCAGCTTGGGGAACACTTCCGTGGTGTAGTCGCCACCTTGTGCGGAAATGATGATTTCGCAACGCTTCAGGGCGTCGATGTTGAAAGCGTCTTGCAGCGTGGTTTCGTTTTTGGCCCAAGCCGGTGCTTTGCCACCCGAGTTTGAGGTGGAGAAGAACAGAGGTTCGATCAAGTCGAAATCCTTTTCCTGTTCCATGCGATCCATCAACACTGAGCCGACCATGCCGCGCCAGCCGACCAAACCTACCAACTTGCTCATATCAACGCCCTTTCAATGTAAACAAACGATGCCCGACCTGGGCTGTTTGCTCCGGCTCGTCTGGCCGGGGGGGCGCACGACGATACCGGAGCTGGATCAGCCCTTAATGGTCGTGGTTTTGGAAATGATTGCGCGCGCGGCCTTAACTACCTTGGCGGCAGTCAACAAGCTCAAAGAGAAGGGGCGGGCGGCAAACATGAGATTATTGTAGCGCAAAACAAGAATTTTTTGCTCCGCGCGGACTGAAATGATTTTGAAGTGCGAGGCGATATTGCGTGATATCGCCTCGCATTCCGGTCTTATGCCAGAGCCTTCAGCACGGCATCGCCCATTTCTTTGGTGCTGACGCGTTGTGTGCCTTCGCTGTAGATGTCGGCCGTGCGATAGCCTTGCGCCAGTACCTTTTGCACAGCCGCTTCAATGCGCTGTGCGGCAGCTTCCTGGTTCAGGCTGAAGCGCAGCATCATGGCGGCACTCAGGATGGTGGCCAGCGGGTTGGCGATGCCTTTGCCGGCGATGTCCGGTGCGCTGCCATGGCTGGGCTCGTACAGACCCTGGTTGCTGCTGTTCAAGCTGGCGGAAGGCAGCATGCCGATGGAGCCGGTCAACATGGAGGCTTCGTCGGACAAGATGTCGCCGAACATGTTGCCGGTGACCAACACGTCAAACTTCTTAGGAGCCTTGACCAGTTGCATGGCGGCGTTGTCCACCAGCATGTGGTCGAGTTCCACGTCGGGGTACTGCTGGCCGACTTCGACCATCACGTCTTTCCACAGCTGTGAGGTTTCCAGCACGTTGTTTTTGTCGACACTGGTGACGCGCTTGTTGCGCTTCTGGGCTGCCTGGAACGCGACGTGCGCAATGCGCTCAATCTCGGGGCGGCTATAGCGCATGGTGTCGAACGCTTCTTCGGCACCGGGGAAGTGACCATCGGTGGCGATGCGGCGGCCGCGGGGCTGGCCGAAGTAAATGTCGCCGGTCAGTTCACGGATGATGAGGATGTCCAAGCCGGCAATCAGCTCGGGCTTGAGGCTGGAGGCGCCCACCAGCTGCTCGTAGCAAATGGCAGGGCGGAAGTTGGCAAACAGGCCCAAATTCTTACGCAAGCCCAGGATGGCCTGCTCGGGGCGGAACTGGCGCTCCAGCTTGTCGTACTTCCAGTCGCCTACGGCGCCGAACAACACAGCGTCCGCTTCCTTGGCCAGCTTGAGAGTAGCTTCAGGCAGGGGGTGGCCATGAGCATCGTAGGCGACGCCGCCCACTAAAGCGGTTTCCATTTCTAGGGGGAGGGCAAGAGCGTTCAATACCTTGACGGCTTCTGCCACGATTTCGGTGCCAATGCCGTCACCCGGCAACACTGCAATTTTCATGATGTCCTTTGAATACTATGAATTTGATAGCTGCTCACGCAGACATTGTGTGGGCTAACCACGGTTTTGTTGCCAAACGCTGGGCTTCAAATGCCTTGATCTTGTCGGCATGGCGCAGGGTCAGGCCAATGTCGTCAAAGCCGTTGAGCAAGCAGTACTTGCGGAAGGCCTGCACCTCAAACGGGATCTCGTCACCCTGCGGCTTCACGATGACCTGGCGCTCCAGATCAATCGTGAGCTTGTAGCCGGGGAAAGCCAGTGCTTCGTTGAATAGCTGGTCCACCTGTGCCTCGCTCAGCTGGATTGGCAGCAGACCGTTTTTGAAGCAGTTGTTGAAGAAGATATCTGCGTAACTGGGCGCGATGATGGCGCGAAAGCCATATTGGTCAATCGCCCAGGGCGCGTGCTCGCGGCTGGAGCCGCAGCCGAAGTTCTTGCGGGCCAGCAGGACCGAGGCGCCGGCATAGCGGGGCTGGTTCAGCACAAAGTCCGGGTTGGGTTTGCGGCTGGCGGGGTCCTGGCCGGGGTAGCCCGCGTCCAGGTAGCGCCACTCATCAAACAGGTTTTGGCCGAAGCCGGTTTTGCGGATGGATTTGAGGAATTGCTTGGGGATGATCGCGTCGGTGTCGACGTTTTCGCGGTCCATGGGCGCAACCAGCCCTTGGTGAACGGTAAAGTTTTTCATTTCTTGGCAGCGCCTTCAATTTTTTCGCCTGCTTTTTGCAGGTCCTGACCCATGCCTTTGACCGTGTTGCAGGCAGACAGCAACAGCAGGGTCGCGGCGCATGCGGCGATAAGTGCGGTTTTCATATTCAGTCCTTTCAATGGGTCAGGCGAACTTGCGGATGTCGACAAAGTGGCCGTGGATAGCTGCAGCAGCTGCCATGGCGGGGCTCACCAGGTGGGTGCGGCCACCGGCACCTTGACGACCTTCAAAGTTGCGGTTGCTGGTGGAGGCACAACGCTCACCGGGCTCGAGGCGGTCGGCGTTCATGGCTAGGCACATCGAGCAGCCAGGCTCGCGCCACTCAAAGCCGGCAGCCTTGAAGATCTCGTGCAGGCCTTCGCGCTCGGCCTGTTCTTTCACCAAGCCGGAGCCGGGCACGACCATGGCCAGCTTGATGTTCTTGGCCACTTTCTGGCCCAGTTTTTTCACTACGGCCGCAGCTTCACGCATGTCTTCGATACGGCTGTTGGTGCAAGAGCCAATAAACACTTTGTCCACGAACAAATCGTTCAACGCCTTGCCGGGCTCTAGGCCCATGTAGGTGAGTGCCCGCTCAATGGCGCCACGCTTGTTGGCGTCTTTTTCCTTGTCGGGGTCCGGCACGATCGCGTCCACGCCCAGCACCATTTCGGGCGAGGTGCCCCAGGTGACTTGCGGCACGATTTGGGTGGCGTCCAGCTCAACTACGGTGTCGAAATGCGCTCCAGCGTCGGAGTGCAAGGTCTTCCAGAATGCAACTGCTTGGTCCCATTCCACCGCTGCGGCTTCTGGGGAAGCTGCGTTGGCGCCAGGGGCCAAGGGGCGGCCCTTGACGTAGTCGATGGTTTTTTCATCGACGGCCACCAGACCGGCGCGGGCGCCGGCTTCAATGGCCATGTTGCACACGGTCATGCGGCCTTCCATGCTCAGCGCACGGATGGCTGAGCCGCCGAATTCGATGGTGTAGCCGGTGCCGCCTGCGGTGCCGATTTTGCCGATGATGGCCAGCACGATGTCTTTGCCGGTGATGCCGGGGGCGACTGTGCCCTCGACCTTGACCAGCATGTTCTTGGCTTTTTTGGCCAGCAGGGTTTGCGTGGCCATGACGTGCTCGACCTCGCTGGTACCGATGCCGTGGGCCAGCGCACCAAATGCGCCGTGGGTAGATGTGTGGCTGTCACCACAGACCACCGTCATACCCGGCAGGGTGGCGCCGTTTTCAGGCCCCATGACGTGCACGATGCCTTGGCGCTTGGACAGGAAAGGGAAGAACGCGGCAGCACCGAATTCCTTGATATTGCTGTCCAGGGTGGTGACTTGCTCTTTGCTGGTCGGGTCGGTAATGCCGTCGTAGCCCAACTCCCAACCGGTGGTCGGGGTGTTGTGGTCGGCGGTGGCCACGATGGAGCTGATACGCCATACCTTGCGACCCGCTTCGCGCAGCCCTTCAAACGCCTGGGGGCTGGTCACTTCATGGACCAGATGGCGGTCGATGTAGAGGATGGAGGTGCCATCGTCTTCGGTGTGGACGACGTGGTCGTCCCAGAGTTTGTCGTAGAGCGTGCGTGCCATGAGGTTGCTTCCTTTAGAGATTTGATTTTAGGTGGTCGACCAGCAACCTCGCACTGCGTGGAAGGGTGGAAAAGTCGCGGGCCACCAGCTCAATGTGCCGGTGCGCCCATGGGTCGGTAAGGGGGACCGCAGTCAACGTGCCGGTGCTGTGCATCAGCGCAAAAGCCCGTTGGGGCATGACCCCCACGCCCAAGCCGTTGTGGATCATGCGGCACATGGCGTCCAAGCCGGTGACCTGAATGCGCAGCTTGATGTTTTGACCCAGCGCCGCCGCTGCCTGCCGCATCGCCGTGTAAATGGAGCTGTTGGAGTGCAGGCCCACGTGGTCCAGCGCCAGTGTGTCGGCGAATGCCACTGACGATTCACGCGCCAGCGCGTGGGTGCTAGGCACGATCAGGACCAATTGGTCCTGGCGGTAGGGCAGCGTCTGCAACTCACCCGCGCCATCTGCGGTGTTGCACACGCCGAAATCGGCGGCGCCCTCCTGCACGGCGCGGATGACTTCGCTGCTCAGGTGTTCTTCAAGGTCAATGCGGATGCCTTGGTGTGCGCGGATAAATGCGCCCAGGTCTTCCGGAAGAAACTGCACGGTAGCCGAGATGCTGGCATGTACCCGCACTTGGCCGCGTGCACCATCGGCGTATTCATGCAGCTCCGTGTGCATGCGATCCAAGGTGAATAGCACGCTGCGCGCATGGTGCAGCAAGCTTTGTCCGGCAGGGGTCGGGTGCACGCCGCGGGAGTGGCGTTGCAGTAGCGGACTGCCCAAGGTTGTTTCCAGATCGCTCAAGCGCTTGCTCAGGGCTGAGGCTGCTATGAACTCCCGCTCAGCCGCCTTGCCAATACTTCCGCACTCGCACACGGCCACGAACATCTGTAGCGATGCGAGGTCTATGCGGCGGGAAAAGTGACGGTCCTGAAGGAGCATGGTGTTGAGGCATCGCGTTAATCGATGTCTTCTCATATTTTCCCACTGCTATGAGTGTTTGTCATCGCAATTGGCGATGTCACGGGTCTTGGAAGGGCAAGTGGACAGGCTGCTGAGCATCACCCAGTTCGTGGAGATGGATGGCTGCTATTATTTTTATAGCGTCATGCGCACGCTCTGTGTGGGCTAGCACCCCAAAAGCCATAAAAAAACCCCGCGACCCTTTCGGGTGGCGGGGTTGGTGCTTAGCCTAGGGCTTAGCGCTGGTCGAGGGGCTTGACGTCGCGCTTGACGGAACCGGTGAACAGCTGGCGTGGGCGGCCGATCTTGTACTCAGGGTCGCCGATCATTTCGTTCAACTGGGCAATCCAGCCAACGGTACGGGCCAATGCGAAGATACCGGTGAACAGGTTCACAGGGATGCCGATGGCGCGCTGCACGATGCCGGAGTAGAAGTCCACGTTGGGGTAGAGCTTGCGCTGGACGAAGTAGTCGTCTTCTAGGGCGATCTTTTCCAACTGCTTGGCCAGCTTGAACAGCGGGTCGTTTTCCAGGCCCAGGGCTTCCAGCACTTCATTGCAAGTCTCTTGCATGAGCTTGGCGCGGGGGTCGTAGTTTTTGTAGACGCGGTGACCGAAGCCCATGAGCTTGACACCGGAGTTCTTGTCCTTGACCTGTTCCATGAACTGGCCGACTTTGGACACGCCGCCTTGGCGCTGGATGTCTTCCAGCATGTTCAGGCAGGCTTCGTTCGCACCGCCGTGGGCAGGGCCCCACAAGCAAGCCACACCGGCTGC
>JAIXVK010000370.1 GCA_027483085.1 Comamonadaceae bacterium
ACTGGCACTTGAGGCGCATGGGACCGGGTGTTGGCCAAAACCTTGAGTGCGCCGGGTACATCCAAATAAGTAATAACGACCGCGCTTGCACGCGCCAAGCCAGCTGCCATGAGCGCTTGCAGACGCGCTGCATCGCCGAACACCACGGAGTCACCGGCTGCAGCCGCCTGCCGCACCCGATCGGGGTCCAAGTCAAGGGCCATGTAGGGGATCCCTTCCCGTTCCAACATGCGGGCCAAGTTCTGGCCGCAACGCCCATAGCCGCAAATGATCACGTGCCGGTTGGCGTTGATCGATTTGCGGGCAATTGAGGTCATTTGCAGCGATTGTTGCAACCACTCACTGCTCACCAGTTTCATCACAATCCGGTTGGTGTTCATCACGATAAAAGGCGTGATCAACATCGACAGCACCATAGCCGCCAGTATCGGATTCAGCAGCTCCGGCGGAACCAATGCGTTCTTTTGCGCCAAGGTCAGCAAGACAAAACCGAACTCGCCCGCCTGTGCAAGATAAAGCCCGGTACGGATGGAAACCCCCGCCGTTGAGCCTAGGACCCGGGCGATAGCGGCAACCATGGCCGCTTTGAACACGGTTGGTACTACCACCAGCAGCAAGACCAGCGGCCATCGTTCCAAGACCAATCTCCAGTCTAGGAGCATTCCGATGCTGATGAAAAACAAGCCAAGCAGCACGTCGTGGAAGGGGCGGATATCGGTCTCCACCTGGTGCTTGTACTCGGTCTCGGATATCAGCATGCCGGCGATAAACGCGCCCAGCGCCAAGCTCAGCCCAGCCAGCTCGGTCAACCAGGCCAGTCCGAGTGTGATGAGCAACAAATTGAGAACAAACAGTTCGTCGCTCTTGCGCCTTACGACGATGGTGAGCCAACGCCGCATCAAGTGCTGGCCACCCACCAGCAACACCGTTACCAGCACGGTGGCTTTTACGGCCGCCCATGCGAGTGCTTCAAACAAAGCTTCACCTGAAGCGCTGAGCGCAGGTATCAACACCAGCAGGGGTACTACCGCCAAGTCTTGAAATAGTAAAACGCCCATCACCCGCTTGCCGTGTTCAGACTCGAGCTCCAATCTTTCAATCATGAGCTTCACGACGATCGCCGTGCTGCTCATTGCGAGCGCACTTGACAGGGCCAAAGCGGCCTGCCATCCCAGGCTCCATGCACCGGACAGCCAGATGGATAGCCCCAGAGTCAAGCCTGTTGCCAGCAAAATGGTGAGCGTCACTTGCAAGAGCCCGAGGCCGAAAACATGCTGTCGCATTGCGCGCAGACGCGGCAGGTTGAACTCTAGGCCAATGACGAACATCAAAAAAACGACGCCAAATTCCCCAAGGTGCCTTACCGCTTCCGAGTTCTGTGAAAGTGCCAAAGCGTTTGGCCCAATTACCACGCCTACCGCCAGATATCCCAACATAGGGGGGAGCTTCAGCGAGCGGCACACCACAACGCCGAGCACAGCGGCCAACAGGTAGAGCAGAGTAATTTCTAAACCGGACATGCTCGGATACTAGCAAGAGACATGCGCTCTATAAAATGACGGGATGACAGCATCCACTGCAGCGGCTCCCGCTTTCAATGCCCAGCGGGCCATTGACCTCGCCCATGAAACATTTGATATCGAGGCTGCGGCCATACAGGGGCTGAAGGCCCGCGTCGGGCATGGCTTTACCCGGGCAGTTGAAGCCATCTTGCAGATCCCGGGCCGTGTCGTCGTCATGGGCATGGGCAAGAGCGGGCATGTAGGCCGCAAGATAGCTGCAACCCTGGCCTCTACCGGTACCCCTGCGATGTTTGTGCATCCGGGTGAAGCCAGTCACGGTGATCTGGGCATGGTGACCCCCTCCGATTTGGTGCTCATGATTTCCAATAGCGGAGAGTCCCAAGAGGTAGCTGCGATCCTGCCGGTGCTCAAGCGCCTCGGGATCCCCTTGGTCGCCATGACCGGCAATAGCCAAAGCACGATGGCGCTGCATGCCACCCTCTGGATTGATACCGCAGTCAGCAAAGAGGCATGTCCTTTGAATTTGGCGCCCACCGCAAGCACCACGGCCCAACTCGCGATGGGAGATGCATTGGCGGTGGCGCTGTTGGATGCACGTGGGTTCCGGGCGGAGGACTTTGCCCGTTCGCACCCGGGCGGGGCCTTGGGGCGCAAGTTGCTGACGCATGTGTCGGATGTCATGCGTAGTGGCGATGCCGTGCCTCGCGTTTTGCCCGGTGCAAACTTCAGCGAGCTAATGCGCGAAATGAGCAGCAAAGGCTTGGGCGCTACGGCTGTCGTGTCAGAGGCCGGTGATGTCTTGGGCATTTTTACCGACGGTGATTTGCGTCGCTTGGTGGAGCAAGGCGCCGACTTGCGGGGCAAAACAGCAGCCGAAGTCATGCACGCGGCCCCCTGCACTATTGGTGCGCACGCCTTGGCCGTCGATGCTGCGGATCTCATGGAGGCGCGCCGTATTACCAGCGTCCTGGTGGTCGACGACGCCGGCCGCTTGTGCGGCGCAGTCAACAGCAACGATTTGATGCGGGCCAAGGTCATTTGATGACACCTCTTCTCAACTTTCCCGCAGAGCTGCTTCTTAAAGCGCAAGACATTCGTATTCTGTTTCTCGACGTCGACGGCGTATTGACGGACGGTGGTTTGCATTTCACTGCGGAGGGGGAAACCAGCAAGCGGTTTAACACCTTGGATGGTCACGGACTGAAGCTGCTGCAAAAAGCGGGCATCACGCCTGCCGTGGTGACCGGGCGAGACTCGCCCGCGCTGCGAGTCCGTCTCCAGGCGCTGGGCGTGCAGCATGCGCGTTTCGGAACTGAGGACAAGCAACCGGCCGCCGAAGAAATTCTGACCGAATTGGGGCTGACTTGGGACCACGCCGCAGCGATGGGCGATGATTGGCCGGATCTACCCATGATGGAGCGCGCTCGTTTTGCGTGTGCTCCGGTAAATGCTCATCCGGAAGTGAGTGGTCGCGCCCATTACGTGACCCGTGCTGCAGGCGGTCATGGGGCCGTGCGTGAGGTGTGTGACGTCTTGTTGGTTGCCAGTGGTCGCTACGCGGGGCTCCTGAAGCCT
>JAIXVK010000304.1 GCA_027483085.1 Comamonadaceae bacterium
CAGAGTCGTACAGGCGGTGGATGCCACGGGTGCAGGCGACTGTTTTGACGGCAACTTTCTCGCACGTTTGGCATTGGGTGATGATCCGTTGGTCGCCGTTCAGTACGCCAATACTGCCGCGTCTCTGGCGGTGCAAGGGTTTGGCGCCGTAACACCTCTACCCACAGGTGCAGAGGTGCGTGCAACCTTGTTTGGCTGAGATGCCAGCTTTGCCGTAAGGCCGCCTTCCTCCTACAAGGACGGAAGGCGGCCACTTCATTAAAATCAGCCTTCAGCCCAGAATAAGTCTGCGGAGATAGCTATGAAAATAAGAGCAAACGGTATCAATATCGAAGTCGAAGACAGCGCCCAGCGCGACCCCGCTTTTGCCGGCAAACCGGCGGTGCTGCTCATCATGGGGCTGGGTCTGCAGTTGATTGCGTGGCCCGCTGACCTAGTGCAGGGTTTGGAGGCCGCAGGCTACCGTGTGATCCGCTTCGACAATCGCGACGTAGGGCTGAGCAGCCGCATCGAAGAGGCGGGCAAACCCAATATTTTTTGGGCCAGCTTGCAGCACAAGTTCGGCTTTACACCCGCTGCACCTTACAGCTTGAGCGATATGGCGGCGGATGCGCTGGGTGTCCTCGATGCCTTGGGCGTGCAAAAGGCCCATGTCGTGGGCACGAGCATGGGCGGAATGATTGCACAACGTGTGACCCTTGCAGCGCCCGAACGCGTGTTGAGCCTTACCAGCATCATGAGTAGCAGCAGTGCAAAAGGCCTGCCCGGTCCGGCGCCTGAGGTGTTGCGCGCCATGCTGCGCCGCCCTTCGGGCACCAGCAAAGCCGAAATGGTGGAGCACTCTTTGCGCCTGTTTCAGGCGATCGGCAGTCCCGCCTTCCCCACGCCGGAAGACGATTTGCGGGCGCGGATTGCCCGGGGCGTGGACCGCGCCATGTACCCGGTGGGCACCTTGCGGCAAATGCTGGCCGTGGTGGCTGATGGTGCGCGCACCGCGCTATTGCCCCGGATCACGGCGCCCACCTTGGTCATCCACGGCACCGCCGACCCGCTGATTCCTTTTGCCTGCGGTGAAGACACAGCCCGTCGCATCCCGGGCGCGACCCTCTTGCCCATTGAAGGCATGGGCCATGACCTGCCCACCGAGCCTGTGCGCCGCATTCTGGCCGCGCTGCTGGCCCACTTTGACCGGAAACTTTGAATGAACACCCCTGAGCAATCCCAACTTGGCAAATCTTCGGCGTATGTCGATCAGTACGACGCTTCGCTGTTGTTTCCTATCCCCCGTGCGGGCAAACGCGCGGAGATCGGTATTACCGGTGCCGCCCCGTTTTTCGGCGCTGACATGTGGACGGCGTTTGAGCTGAGCTGGCTCAACCTGCGCGGCAAGCCTCAGGTCGCGTTGGCGCACTTCACCATCCCTGCTGAGACGCCCAACATCATCGAAAGCAAGTCTTTCAAGCTGTATCTCAACAGCTTCAACAACACCCGTTTTGCCGATGCCTCCGAAGTGCTGGCCCGTTTGCGGGCGGATATTGCGGAAGCGGCGTGGCGGGGCGGCCCGGTGCAATCGGTCGGGGTGCGCTTGATTGCGGCTGAGCAGTTCGACCGTGAGCCGGTGTACGAGCTGGATGGCCTGAGCCTCGATCGCCTGGATGTGGAATGCACCCACTACCAGCCCGCGCCTGAACTGCTGGTCACGGCGCCGGCGGCAGAAGGCATGGTGACCGAGGTGCTGGTGAGCAACCTGCTCAAAAGCAACTGCCTGGTGACCGGCCAGCCCGATTGGGGTAGTGTGCAGATCAGCTACACCGGGTTGCAGATCCAGCAGGAAGGCTTGTTGCAGTATCTGGTGAGTTTTCGCAACCACAACGAGTTCCACGAGCAATGTGTGGAGCGCATCTTTATGGACATCTGGGCCCGCTGCAAACCCGCCAAGTTGACCGTGTATGCGCGCTACACCCGCCGTGGCGGGCTGGATATCAACCCCCTGCGCACCAGCCACCCGCAAGCCTTGCCGGGCAACACCCGCACCGCCCGACAATAAATTTGCTATAAAAAATATAGCTACCTGCGCAGTATTTACCAGCGCTAGAGGCTGATTTCTTCAGCATGTAGCGCTTTGATGAATTCCGGGGCCGGCAGCGGTGGCCCGAACAAAAAGCCCTGTTTCAGGTGGCAGCCATGGGCGGAGAGGAAGTCGCGCTGGGCTTCGGTTTCCACCCCCTCGGCAAGCACTTCGAGCCCGAGGTTGTTGCCCATGCCGATGATGGTCTGGATGATGATCGAGTCGGTGGACTGTGAGCCGATATTCCGCACAAAAGACTGGTCGATCTTGAGCTGGTCCAGCGGCAGGCGTGTCAGGTAAGAAAGCGAGGAGTGGCCGGTCCCGAAGTCATCCATCGAGAACCGCACCCCTAGGGTTTTGAGTGCGTTCATTTTCTGGATCGTGTCTTCCACGTTGTCCAGCACCAGGCTTTCTGTCAGCTCCAGCTTCAAAAGGTCGGCCCGTGCGCCGGTGGCGCGCAGGATCCTGGCCACCCGGTCTACAAAATCCGCTTGCCGGAATTGGCGGGCGCTGACGTTGACCGAGAGCTGCAGGTCACGGCTCCGGGGCTGGCGCTGCCACATGGCCAGTTGCGTACAGGCTTGCTCCAGCACCCATTGACCCATGGGCAGGATGAGGCCGGTTTCTTCCGCGAGCCCGATGAACTGCCCGGGCAGCACTAAGCCGTTATCCAGATGGTGCCAGCGGACGAGGGCCTCGGCACCCACGACATGGCCCTCTTCATTCACCTGCTGCTGGTAATAAAGCTCGAAATGTTGATCGTCCAGGCTCTTGCGCAGGTCGACTTCCAGGCGGGCACGGGCCTCGATGGCAGTCAGCATGCCGGGGTCAAAGAAACAGAACGCGTTTCGCCCGTTGTTTTTGACCTGGTACATCGCAATATCCGCCTGCTTGAGCAGTTCTGCGGCGTCTTGCGCGGTGTCCCCGAACAATGTGGCCCCCAGGCTGCAGGAGCTCCGGTGTTGCTTGTCCCCCAGCTCAAAAGGCTCGGCCATCGCCCGCAAAATGTTGTCACCCACCAGGCGGGCTTGGCGCGCGGCTTCCAGGGTGTCGGGGCTCAGGTCCAGCAGCATGACAACAAACTCGTCGCCGCCCAGCCGGGCGACGGTGTCGCCCTCGCGGACACAGGCTTTGATGCGCACGGCAACCTGCTGCAGCAGCATGTCCCCCACGTCATGCCCCGAGGTGTCGTTCAGGGTTTTGAA
>JAIXVK010000430.1 GCA_027483085.1 Comamonadaceae bacterium
AGAGCGACAGCCTGATCGTGAAGTCGACCATCGAACTCGCCCACAACCTCGGCAAAACCGTGGTGGCCGAAGGGGTGGAGAACCAAGTGATCACAGACAAACTGCGTTCTTTGTCGTGTGACGAGGCTCAGGGATACCACTTGAGCCGGCCGCTGCCTTTAGAGCAGTTCAACGCCTGGCGCTTGAAGTTCTCTGAAACCGCCGCAGTCCAAACTGCGCCGACTTATCAGATATAGACGGCAGACTCTGCCCAGCGCTGCGCATGGGCAGCAGCGAGCGCATAGGTTTGCATTTGCACCGCGACCGTCTGCTCCAAGTCATGGCCATAGCCACCCCCCATGGTGATCACTACAGGCAACCGCCGGTCCAGGCACCATTCCAGCACTCTTTGGTCACGGGCATGAAGGCCGGCTGCAGTGAGTTTGAGCCGCCCTAGGCGGTCCCCCTCATGCGGGTCAGCGCCCGCCAGAAAAAACACAAAATCGGCGGAGAAGCGCAGCTCCAACTCTTGCAGGGCGTGGTCCAGGGTGCTTAGGTATTCATCATCGGTGCAGCCGTCGGGCAACCCGATATCGAGGTCACTGGCTTCCTTGCGGAAGGGGAAGTTTTTTTCGCCGTGCAGTGAGAGGGTGAACACCGTGTCATCGCCTTGAAATACGCTCGCGGTGCCGTTGCCCTGGTGCACATCCAAATCAATAACCGCCACTTGCAAAGGACTGCGGCGACTGCCATCCGGGTTGCGGCTCCGGCCCCATTCCGCTTGCATGACCCGGGCGGCCACGGCAAGGTCGTTGAACACGCAAAAGCCGCCGCCCTTGTGGGCATAGGCATGGTGGGTGCCGCCCGCAAGGTTCGCTGCAACGCCCACGACGAGGGCGGAGCGGGCAGCGGCTACCGTAGCACCGACCGACCGCAAGGCGCGCTCGGCCATCGCCGGGCTCCAGGGAAAACCGATTTCACGCAGCACCGCAGGATCTGCCGTGCCTTGCAAAATCGAGTCAACATAGGCTGGCGTGTGCACCAACGCCAACTCACCCTCGGTGGCGGCCGGTGCCTCGTGCAGAGCAATAGCGGGGAGCTCCGCCGCGATCCGGTCGCGCAACATGCGGTACTTGGCCATCGGGAAGCGGTGACCGTCCGGCAGGGGCAAAACAAACTGGTCCGAGTAGTAGGCAAGCATGTCCGGATTGTGGCAAATCCGCGCTTTTCGCCCTGCTGTGGGGCCTTGATTTACACCGGTGCCGATAGCGGCCCAAAAAAATGAGAAAATACCGGTTTTCTCACCAACCTCAACAGGATCGCCACATGGGCAACAAAATCTTTACTGAAGCAGACCGCAAAGCTACTCCCGCTCCCCAGCCACTGCCCGGCTTCACCCTGCCTACCGGCGGCCGTGGCCAGCGCGTGAGCTTGGAGCGTGGTGTTGCTACCCGTAGCAAGAAGAACCCAGGCAAGCGTCACCGCTAAGCCCTGCAACCGCTGCCGGCCGATGGCCAGCAGACTTGCCAAACAAAAGGCCCTGTTTCAGGGCCTTTTGTTTTGGTGAATCGCATCAAAGGCTCAATGCACCACGGGGGCCACGCCCAAGCGCCACAGGCTGGTGACCTCCCGGCTGCGCGCCGGGTGAAGCGCATCCACAGGGGCCTGGCTTTTGGCGTGGACCGGTTTGGCGTCGCTGCGGCCGAGTACCACCAAGCCAGCAGCCGCTATAGCGTCCGTCAACATAGTGGGGCTGCGTAACCCCAAGCGCTCGGCCAGATCCGACAGAATCAGCCACCCCTCGCCACCGGGCAACAGGTGGCCCGGCAAGCCCGCCAGAAATGCCAGCAGCATCCGGCTGTTTTCGTCGTAGACCGCATATTCCACCGGTGCACTCGGCCTGGCAGGAAGCCACGGGGGGTTGCACATCACCAGGTTGGCGCGCCCCGCCGGAAACATATCGGTTTGCTGCAATTCAATCGAAGCAGCCACCCCCAATCGGGCGAAGTTGTCTCCGGCGCAGGCCATGGCCCGACCGTCTTGATCGGTGGCCACCACTTGGGCCACCTGGCGGCGAACCAGCACCGCCGACAGCACGCCGGAGCCGGTACCGATGTCAAAAGCCCGGTAGGGAATGCTTTCCTGCACACCCGCTGCGTCTTGCGCAGGTAAGGGCTGCGCCGCCACCAGGTCGATGTACTCCCCGCGCACCGGCGAAAAAACGCCGTAATGCGGGTGGATTCTGTTGCCAGGTGCGGGGCCCAGAGCGGCAATCTCCACGCCATTTTTGCGCCATTCGCTCGCACTGCGCATCGCGAGAACATCGCGGAGCGAGGCTACGCTGGCTTGCGCCGGCTCGACCACCGGCCCCCAGGCTTCTGTGCAGGCCAGGCGCGAGTCGGGCGCGCGGCGCAGTGTGATGTCGTAATTGCCATCCAAGGGCACCAACACCATGGATAGGATCCGCGCTCGCTGCGCTTGGGCTTGGCGGTGCAAATGAAAAACCTGGGGGTCCATGGGGCCGTCTGTAGGTGCTGCACCCGGACCTTTTGCACCCCGGTTTTTGCGTTTCGGCGGGGTATCAATGCGGCGTTGCAGTGCCTGTAGCAGTTGCCGCGCGTTGTGGAAGTCGCCCCGCCACAGCAGGGCCGTACCGCCACAGGCCATTTGGTAGGCCGCATCAGCGGTCCAAGTGTCGTCCGCCAGCACCACTTTCGCAGGCGGCGCCGCACCGCGTTCAGAGCGCCAGACGGCGGAGCAGGCTTGGCCCTGTTCGGTCCAATGGAGATATTGGGTGGGGGCGCGGGCGGGCAAGG
>JAIXVK010000519.1 GCA_027483085.1 Comamonadaceae bacterium
GGCGAGCTCGCGCACCGACGGGTCTTGCAGGGTCGAGATCACTTGGTTGTCGGCCGGCAGGCGGGTGCGGGTAATGCCTTCGCTCACCATACGTACATCACACAAGATGGGGGCACCGGCCTCCAGTGCCGTGCGGGCGGCCTCGGCCATGCCCTCCGAAAAGCGCACATGGGCTTCCAGTCCGACCATGCCGGCGGCGTGGATCATGCGGACGACGGCCAGCTCTTCGATAGGGTTGAAGCGGGCCAGGTCCGCTTCGGAGCGGATGATGGCAAAGGACTGTCGGTAGATGGCATCGCCATCGGTTTCATACGTATGGCGCATGCAATCGTTGTTGTTCTAGGTAGGCGGCAATGCCTGCTGCGTGGAGGCCGGTGGCGTCGGGCGTGCTTTGGGCAGTGCCGTGGTCAATCAGGTGGTAGCCCGCGTCACTGGCCACCAGCGTGAGGGTGGCGCCATGGTGGGCGCAGCCCTTGGTGCAGCCCGACACATGGGCCGTGCGGCCGGCGGGCAACAAGGGGGCAAGAAAACGGGCCAGCGCACGGGTGGGGCCCAGCGCCTGGGTGCAGCCGGGGGCGCCAGTGCAAGCCATGACGCGCAGGCGGGCATCGTCTGTGTGGGTGATCAGCTCAGGCAGGGCAGGCGCGGTGTGCAGGCCTTCGAGCACCAAGCCGCGCCAGGGCGTGATGCGCAGCGGCGCCAGGGCTGCCAGCTGGTGCAGGGTTTCGGCGGGCAATTGGCCGAATTCCAGGCCGACCACCCTGCCGGTGGCGGAGGGGCCCACGGGGGCTGCTTGCGCTGCGGCTTTTGGCACTGGCGTGCTGGTGAATTTGGCGGGCAGGGCTTGGCTATTGAGCAGGTTGGCCATGCGGCCACGGCCGTTGACTACTCCGCCGGAGGCTACAAACCAGCGGGCCAGTTCCATGGCGCTTTGCGCCGCTTGCGCCAAAGGCAGGCAGGCACCGGTGGCAGCGCCATCGGCATAGACCAGCACCTGATCGCCCATGCGCTCCAGCCGGATGTCGGCGGAGCCTGCCCGCAGCACGGGTTGTGCGCCTAAGTCGATGGCGAAGCCGAATTTGCTCGGCAGGGTGGGAGCGTCGGGCGCTGCCAAAGCTAGGTTTAGTGCCTCGCAAACGGCAGGGGTGCCATCAGAGTCAGTCCAGAACGGGCTGAGCAGCAGGTTGCGCCGTGCTTCCACGTCCGCGTGTTCATCGAGCAGGCCCAAGCCGCGCAGGCCGTTGATCAAGGCGGGGTAGCTGTCGGGGCAAACGCCGCGCAGCTGCAGGTTGGCGCGGCTGGTGAGTTCCAGCACGGGCGATGCGTATTGCTGGGCCAATCCGGCCAGTCCTTGCGCTTGCAGGGGTGTGAGGCGCCCCAAGGTCGGCCGGACCCGCACCACCAGCCCGTCGCCGGACGGCATGGGCCGTAGCGCGCCGGGGCACCAGCCCTGAATGCGGGGCTCGCTGGCAGTGGAGGGGGGAAGATGGCTTTGCACGAGGGGAAACGCGTCGGTAACTCTCAAGTATCTCACTATCCCCTCTCTAAAAACCCCACTATGCATGACCAACCTTCATGCCGCCTGACGCACGTATGATCGTGCGCCCAGCCCTGTTGCAAGCCCCGTTTCGGCACCGTTACAAGATTCGTTCCCTCCATGACTACTGAATTCACCCCCCAGCATTGGGCCGGCGCCGTGGGCGTGGCCCTGATCGTTGCCCTGTGGGTAGACCGCCGCTGGGGCGAGCCCCCGGTGCGCCTGCACCCGGTGGTGTGGATGGGCAACTTTTTGGGCCGTGCGGGTAACCGGGTGCAGCGGCTGGCGCTGCAAGACCCGGAGGCCCGGGATTTAAGGGCTTTTGTGCTCGCCGCGCTCATGTGGATTGCGGGTGCTGCTCTTTTTTTGATAGCGGCTTTGCTGCTGCAGGGGGCCGCATTGGAGCTGCCCTGGTGGGCAGCCGGCGTACTGATGGGCCTGCTGCTCAAGCCCATGCTCGCACTGGCCATGCTCAAAAGCGAGGTGCGCGCTGTAGAGGCGGCGCTCTCCGTTTCGCTGGACGACGGGCGAGAACGCTTGCGCTGGCTGGTAAGCAGGGACGTGACCCAGCTCACCGAAGTGCAGGTGCGCGAGAGCGCTATCGAAACCCTGGCCGAGAACCTCAACGATTCGGTGGTGGCGCCCATCTTCTGGTTTTTGCTGCTCGGTTTGCCGGGCGCGGTGCTCTACCGCTTTGCCAACACGGCCGACGCCATGTGGGGCTACCCGGGTGTGTACAAGGGCCAAAACTGGGCCTGGGCCGGCAAGTGGGCCGCCCGCGCCGACGACGTGCTGAGCTGGGTACCAGCGCGCATTACCGCCGTGCTGCTCTTGCTGGTTGCCGGTCGGCGCGGCTGGGCGCTGCGCAGCACGCTGCGCGCCGAGGCCCGCAAAACCCCGTCACCCAACAGCGGCTGGCCTATGGCCGCCATGGCCTTGGTGCTGGGTGTGGCCTTGCGCAAACCGGCGGTCTATGTGCTGAACCCCGAGGGGCGCGCAGCACAAAAGGCTGATACCGAAGCGGCGCAGGTTTATGCATCAAAAGCAGTTCTAGCGCAGGTAATGATTGCGCTGGTAGCTCTTCTTTTGATAGCAATTGGAGTTTGAGTTGATCGCGGTAATGCGTATCCACGGCGGGCCCGATGCAGGCGGGGTGGCGCTGCACGACTTCTCGACCAACAGCAACGCCTGCGGCCCGTGCCCCATCGCCCTGGCCGCAGTGCAGTCCGCCGACCCGACCCGCTACCCCGACCCGCAATACATCGCCTTGAAAGCGGCCTTGGCCGCCCACCACAGCGTAGAGCCTTGGCGAGTGGTGCTGGCCGGTAGCGCCAGTGAACTCATTTTTCGTATCAGCGCCTGGGTGCGCCAACGGGGCGGGAGCCGGGTACACCTGCCGCAGCACGCCTATAGCGACTACGCCCATGCGGCGCAGGCTTGGGGTTTGCAGCCCTGCGCTGACGCGGATGCCGCCGATCTGATCTGGGCCTGCGACCCCGCCAGCCCCACCGGCCAGAACCACACCGGCTGGCCCCAAGTGCTGGAGCGCAGCACGCTGGTGCTGGATGGGGCCTATGCTCCTTTGCGCTTGAGTGGCGCGCCAGCGTTGGGCGAAAAGCAGCGCGAAGCTGTGTGGCAATTGTTTTCACCCAACAAGGCGCTGGGTTTGACGGGTGTGCGCGCGGCCTACGCGATTGCACCTGCTCATGGACAGTCAGCTGCTGCAGCTTTGGACGCCATGGCGCCCTCGTGGGTGCTGGGCGCACATGGCGTGGCCATGTTGAGCGCTTGGGCGAAAGCGGACACGCAAGCGTGGGTAAGCCAGAGTCTGGATACCTTGCGCCAGTGGAAGCAGCACCAAGTGGGCGCGCTCGAAAGAGCGGGCTGGACGGTGATGCCCAGCAATGCCAACTTTTTCTGCGCCCGCCCGCCTGCGGGCCATGATTTACCCACTCTGTTTGCGGCCCTGCGCGCGCACGGCATCAAGCTGCGCGACGCAACCTCTTTTAGCTTGCCCGGCTGGGTGCGGCTGGGTGTGTTGCCGCCCGTGGCGGTAGATGCTTTGATTGCAAACCTTCATTTTGGAGACTGACTATGCGCACTCGCCTTCACGCTCGACGAACTTGGATCCTTGCTCTGGCCTTGTCGGCCGCGGCCATGTGGGCCCCCGCCGCGTGGGCGCAACCCAAGCCCTGCGCCATGGTGCTGATGCACGGCAAATGGGGCCACCCGAACAGCCTCTTGGCGTTCGGCCGGCAGATGGAGGCCGCGTGTGACACCCAGAGCATCGAGATGCCCTGGTCCCGCCGCCGTAATTACGACCAGCCTTATCCGGTGGCCATTGCGGAAATTGCGGCCCGGGGCAAAGCGCTGCGCGACAAGGGCTACACCCGCGTGCTGCTGGCAGGGCACAGCTTTGGCGCGAATGCAGCGCTGGCCTATATGGCAACGCAGGGCGATGCTGACGGCGTGATCGCGCTGGCGCCGGGGCATTCGCCAGACAATATGTACCGCCGTGGCGTCGGCAAAGCCGCTGTGGACCAAGCGCGGCAGATGGTCGCGGAGGGCAAAGGCGCTGAGATGCTGGATATGGACGACCTGAACCAAGGCAAGTCGCGCACCGTGCGCATGCGGGCCGATGTCTTGTTGAGCTACTTTGACCCTGAAGGCCTGGGCCACATGCCCCTGAGCGCTGCAGGCTTCAAAAAGCCGGTGCCGTTTTTGTGGGTGATCGGCACTGCCGACTCGCTCTACGCCGCAGGTGCAGCGTTTGCCTTCAACAAGGCGCCAGCCAACCCCGCCAGCAAATATCTGGTGGTGGAGGCCGACCACGCGGGCACGCCCGAGGTGGCTGCCGCCCAAGTGCTCGAATGGGTAAAGGCGCTGCCATGACCGCTAAATGCATCATGGTGCTGGGCACCACCAGTGGCGCTGGCAAAAGCTGGGTCACCACAGCCCTGTGCCGCTACTACGCGCGTCAAGGCCTCAAAGTAGTGCCCTTTAAGGCGCAGAACATGAGCAACAACGCGCGGGTGGTGTCCTCGGCCAGCGGGCAGGGCGAGATTGGCAGCGCGCAGTACTTTCAGGCGCTGGCGGCCCGCACTGTGCCGGAGGTGCGCATGAACCCCTTGCTCCTGAAGCCCGAGCGCGACACCCACAGCCAGGTGGTGCTCATGGGGCAAGTGAGCCCCGAGCTGAGTGCCTTGCCCTGGCGGGGGCGCAGTCTGAAGGTGTGGCCGCAGATTGCCGCCGCGCTGGACGAACTGCGCGCGGAAAACGATGTGGTGGTGATTGAAGGCGCCGGTTCGCCTGCCGAAATCAACCTCTCCAGCAGCGATGTGGTCAACATGCGGGTGGCCAAGCATGCAGATGCGGCTTGTCTTTTGGTGAGTGACATCGACAAGGGCGGTGCATTTGCCCATCTGTATGGCACCTGGGCCTTGCTGCCTGAGGACGAGCGCCGCCTGATCAAGGGCTTTGTGCTCAACAAATTCAGGGGCGATGCGAGCCTGTTGTCGCCTGCGCCGGAGCGGCTGCAGGAGTTGACCGGTGTACCCACCGTCGCGGTGTTGCCCATGTGGTGGCAGCACGGGCTGCCTGAAGAAGATGGCGTGTTTGACGACCGCAGCGTGGCGCGCGGTTCGGTGGATTTGACGGTGGCGGTGATTTCCTACCCGCGCATGAGCAACTTGGACGAGTTCCAGCCGCTCAAGAACATTCCCGGGCTCAAGCTGCAGTGGGTGCGCAGCCCGGCTGAGCTGGCGGGCCTGAAGCCTACGGACTGGATCATCTTGCCGGGCTCCAAGCATACGAGTGGCGATTTGGCTTGGTTGCGCGCACAGGGCTTGGATGCGGCGGTGGCGCGGCATGCGGGGCAGGGTGGGGCGGTATTGGGAGTGTGCGGGGGCTTGCAGATGTTGGGCGAGGCGCTGATTGATCCGCACGGGATTGATGGGAATGCGCCGGGGTTGGGGCTGTTGCCGCTGGTGACGGTGTTTGCGGAGGACAAGACGGTTCGGCATAC
>JAIXVK010000381.1 GCA_027483085.1 Comamonadaceae bacterium
ACCAACTTAACCGTGAGCATGGTTTGCAGCCCGCGCGCGTATGCGGCACGCCGTGTGGCGACCGTGACGGTGTAGCCCTGTTTGACCAGTTTCTGGACCACGTGGCGCCCGACAAAGCCGGTGCCACCGAGAACAAATATGTTTTTCATGCAGACAGGGTAGCCCCTAAGCGCACCTGACTGCAAGGCAGGGGTTTAGATCACCACCGGCTCCGGCTCCAGCAGGATGCCGAAACGCTCGTACACACTGGTTTGAATGGCTTTGGCCAGGGTCATAACTTCGCCGCCGGTGGCGCCGTTGCCGTCCACCCCTGCGCCGCGGTTCACCAACACCAGCGCCTGCTTTTCATACACACCAGCCTGGCCTACCGATTTGCCTTTCCAGCCGCACGAGTCGATCAGCCAGCCGGCAGCCAGCTTGACCGAACCATCGTCCAGCTTGTAGTGCACCACTTTGGGGTCGCGGGCAATGATGTCTTCGCACTGCTCGGCGGTGACCGTGGGGTTTTTGAAGAAACTACCCGCGTTGCCGATCACGGCCGGGTCTGGCAGCTTGGCGCGGCGCACCTCGCACACCCAGTCGTAGATCTGGCGGGCGGTGGGCTCGGTAACACCGTGTTCGGCCATCTTGCGCTCGATATCGGCATAGCCCAGCACCGGCTTCCAGGCCTTGGGCAGGGCAAAGCGCACCCGCAAAATCAAGGCGCGGTCTTTCAAGCCCAGGGGCAAGTGCAGGTCGGCCTCGCCGCTACTGGCGTGTTTGAACACCGAGTCGCGGTAGCCAAATGCGCATTGCGCGGCGTTCAGGGTGAATACTTGGCCGGTCAGCAGGTCGATGGCGTCCAGCGAGTCAAAGCGGTCTTGCAGCTCCACGCCATAAGCGCCCACGTTTTGCACCGGTGAGGCGCCCACGGTGCCGGGGATCAGGGCCATGTTTTCCATGCCCGGCAGGTTCTGGTCAAGCGTCCAAGTCACAAAGTCGTGCCAGTTTTCGCCAGCGCCGGCTTCCACAATGACTGACTTGGCGGTTTCGCCCACAACCTTGAGCCCGCGGACCTCGACTTTCAGCACCAGGGGTTTGACATCGCCGGTCAGCACAATATTGCTGCCGCCCCCCAGCACAAACTTGGGCACAGCGGCCCACTCGGGATCGGCCAACAATTGGTGGACGTCGGCTTCGCTGGTGATTCGGGCCAGCGCCTGGGCCTTGGCCACAATGCGGAAGGTGTTGAACGCCTGCAGGGGAATGTTTTTCTCGACTAACATCCCGAGATTGTCTCATTGCATTTTTTAGAGCGAGCCCCATGCCCTCATTTGATACCGTATGCGAAGCCGACTTGGTCAAGGTCAAGAACGGCGTAGAAAACACTGCCAAAGAAATCGGCACCCGCTTTGACTTCAAAGGCACATCCGCCAAGATCGAGATCAAGGACAAGGAAATCACCCTGATCGGGGATGCCGAGTTCCAACTCGACCAGATCGAAGACGTGTTGCGCAACAAACTCACCAAGCAAGAAGTCGATGTGCGCTTCCTAGACCGTGGCGATGTCCAGAAAATGGGCGGCGACAAGGTCAAGGTAGTGATCAAGGTGCGCAACGGCATCGAATCTGAACTGGCCAAGAAGATCCAGCGCCTGATGAAGGACAGCAAACTGAAGGTGCAGGCCGCTATTCAGGAAGAAAAAGTGCGCATTACCGGCGCCAAGCGCGACGACCTGCAGGCCGCCATGGCGCTGATCCGCAAAGATGTGACCGATATCCCCCTGACCTTCGACAACTTCCGCGACTGATGCGCACCGCCGCCCGCTTTTTGTTTGCCCTGTTGCTGGCCCCCGCTGTCTGGGGCCAGACGGTCGCCATTAACGGAACGCTGGGCGACAAGGCGCTGCTGATTGTGGATGGCGGCTTTCCCAAAAGTGTGGCCCTGGGGGCCACCCATATGGGTGTCAAAGTGGTGTCCATGCAGGGCGACACGGTCGTGGTCGAAGTTGCAGGCAAAAAAATGTCCCTCCGGGTTGGCGACGCGCCAGCAAATGTGGGCACTGGGACAGGCCAGCCGGCGAGCGGCAACCGGGTTGTATTGGCGGCGGGGCCGGGTGGTCACTTTATGTCGGATGGCCAGATCAATGGACGTATCGTGCGGTTCATGGTGGATACCGGCGCTACCGCCGTGTCTATCAGCGCGGCCGAAGCCGACCGTATCGGGCTCAAGTACCAAAACGGTGACCGTGTGCAGATGAACACTGCCAATGGCGTGGTGCCCGGATGGCGCATGACACTGAATAACGTCCGCTTGGGCGATGTGTCAGTCAGCGGCGTAGATGCCGTCATCACACCGGCTTCGATGCCCTATGTGCTGCTAGGCAATAGCTTTTTGGGCCGCTTCCAGATGAACCGGACCAACGATCAGATGATCCTAGACAGGCGTTTTTGAACCGGATGGCAGTCGTGCGAGACGAAAACGCTTACGAAGACTTGTTGGGCCAGTGGTCTGACCTGGAGTCCGGCTTGGGCGTCATTTTGGGCAGCCCCGCAACCACACAGCAGTTTGCCTACCGGGTGGTGCAATACGACCGGTGGATGCAAGGCCTGCTGCAGCGTGACCCGGATGTGGGCCTGTACCTGCTGTTTCAGCTGGCCAGCAATTCGCCGGTCGGGTACAGCGCCTCGCACGCGCTGGTCTGTGCGGTTTTGTGCCATCTAGTGGGCACCGAGTTGAAGCTGCCATCTGCTGAACGCAACAGTCTGGTCCACGCGGCGCTCACCATGAATGTAGCCATGACCGCCTTGCAAGACCAGCTGGCTACCCAAACCGAGCGGCCTAACCAAGCCCAGCAAGACGCCATTCGAGCCCACCCGATCAAGGGCGCCATGATGTTGGCGAACTTGGGGGTGTCGGACGACGCGTGGCTGGAGATCGTCTCCAGCCACCATGACGAAGCGGTAGACCGCAATACCGGCGACGAAACCCACCGCACCCTGCTCTTGACCCGAATTTTGAAGGTCGTGGACCGGTATGCGGCCATGATCAGCCCGCGCGCGTCTCGTACCGGGCGCAGCGCAATTGAATCTGCCCGCTCCGTGATGGCACGGGCAACGGCGGGAGTTGACGAAATCGGGCAGGCGCTGGTGCGCTCGGTGGGCCTGTGCCCGCCCGGCACCTATGTGCGCCTGGAGAACGATGAACTCGCGGTGGTGGTGCGGCGTAGTGGCAAAACCAATGAGCCTTTCGTGGTGGTCATCGGCAAACCCAGTGGCGAGTTTCATACGGTCCCGCGACTGCATGCAACCGGCAATGCGCCGCCGCGAATCCGCTCCGCCCTGCCATCGGTGGCGGTGCGCACCCCGCTGAACCACTTCTATTTGTTGCAGCTCGGTAGCCAAGCCCTCAGCTTGGCGTGAGGCTGCCGTCGGCAGCCGCCTGTCGACTTACTTGCCGGCTTCTTTTTTCTTGCCCAGCTTGGACTCTGTGCCCTTGACCAGGCGGGAGATGTTCTCAGAATGGCGCCAGATCAGGAACATGGACATCACCGCTGTCGACAGCAGCAGGTTGCGATCGGTGATCCAGGCGACACCGTCACCAAAGGCGTAATACGCCGGTGCGAACAAGGCCGCCACCAAAGACGCCAAAGACGAGTAGCGGAAGGCATACGCCACGATCAGCCAGGTCAAGCCTGTGGCCAGAGCCAACCAGCCGCTGGTGGCGACCAACACGCCCATCGCAGTGGCAACGCCCTTGCCGCCCACAAACTTGAAGAACACCGGATACAAGTGACCGATAAAGGCGGCAAAACCGGCCAGCGCCATGGTGCCCTCGCCTAGGCCATAAGGCTGGCCCCACCACTGAATGGCAGCCACCGGCAGCCAGCCTTTGACGGCGTCGAGCAGCAGCGTAACCACTGCGGCAGCCTTGGAGCCGGAGCGCAGCACATTGGTAGCGCCGGGGTTTTTGCTGCCGTAGGTGCGCGGATCGTTCAGGCCCATGACGCGGCTCACGATGACGGCAAACGACAAAGACCCGATCAGGTAAGCGGCTACGGTGGCCAGCAAGGGGTACAACACAGAATTCAAAACAGGTTCTCCAATCACTCTTCCAGCGCGCACTGTACAGGCTTGGCGCCCAATAACTCCACACAAACCTGGGGATCAATCCCTACTAGGTACCCACGCCGGCCACCATTGATACAAATGCGGTGCAACTCCAGAATGGTGGATTCGATGAACACCGGCATCGTTTTGCGGGTGCCGAAAGGGGAAGTGCCGCCGACCAGGTAGCCGCTGTGCTTGTTAGCAACGTCCGGGGCACAGGGCTCGACCGATTTGACGCCGATCTGCCGCGCCAGATTTTTGGTGGACACCTTGCGGTTGCCATGCATCAGCACCACCAACGGCTTGGCGTCCTGGTCTTGCATGATCAGGGTTTTGACCACGGTGAACGGGTCAAACCCGAGCACCGCCGCGCTGTGCTGCGCGCCGCCATGCTCCAGGTACTCGTATGGGTGCTCGGTGAACGCCACCTTGCTCGCCTTGAGCAGCTGGGTGGCGGGGGTTTCAGAGACGTGGTCTTTTTTGGCCATAGGGGCGTATTTTCATACGCTTTGACAGGACTGAAAAAGGCTGTGAGCGGAATTTCAGTTAAGCCGTTTTTCACCCGACGCAAATGAAACTTTATGAATAAGTCCATTCTTAATTTCATAGATGCAGAGCATCTCCAAAGTCCCGCGGCCTTCTGGAAAATTTCGGGTTATTGACTCAAAGTCAACTACAACGTCGCCCATTACCGTCCGAGATATCAGGCGCGCATTCAAGTCTGGTTCAGCAAACCTTGCAAGAAACCGAGGGCGCATTTCCTCGTGCCCTTTGGCCAACCGTTCGCCGTGAAGCGTGTACTGTTCAGCATCGACAGCGTATGTGGCCAAAAGACCCTCAACATCCTTGGCGTTGTAGGCGGCAAGTTGGCGCTCGATAACTTCTAGTGGATGAGCCGGCATCGTAAAAACTTTCAATGAAAATAAAGCTGTGCGTTTAGATGTTCGCCGGTTAACTTAAATCGGACTAAAACGCTGCCATCGGCACTATTTTGATTTTTTGTGGATGTCCGCAATTGCCCTAAATCTGAGGCTCCAACAGGCTGTATGCAGACATTCGCGACGCTCCAAAGCTGTTGTTAACGTTGGAAGTCATCGGTGGTCGAAGGCTATCCGCTGCAGTGACGGGTTAGCTTTCACTCGACAAATTTGGCTTCGGCTTCAGCGATAACCTTTTCGTAAAAGCCGAAAGCAGTACACGCAACTTCGAGCACTTTTGCTGGATTAATTTGCTAACCAAGATGCGAAGTTGGAACGCTGTATGTCCTGCCTCTATTGATCACCGGCAACAGGCGCATCTTTCCTGGGATGAAGTCAATTCTGATTTTTTGTGGCGACTGGAGGGTGGTAATCACACCATTCCGAATTTCCATCCGCTCGATAAAGAGACTGTTTCCCTCTGCGGGATTAATAGCAATACCACCAGGCTCTCTCTCGCTTATTTCGTTGACCGTGTGCTCTTCCGCTCCACGCGCATTGACAAGATAAGAAAGAAGCGCGTCGGTTCGCCTCTGCTGGTCGATCTTGCCTTGCCACCCATTCCATTTTGGGCTTTTTCCGTAATGCGCTTGCGCTTTACTCCAGGAGCGCTCAAGGCGGCGCAGAAACTCTTTCCACTGCTCTTCAAACTCCGGAGTCGAACCAGATTTTTCCATCGCGGAGATGGCCTCTTTTGCTTTGGCGAGCTCAATGAATGGCTGATCGGAATGTTGCATCTATAAGCGCTAACGTTTGAGATGAGAGGCGGCACCGGGCTTGCCGAGCGACGTCCTTTCGATTGAAGGGCAAGATTCGTGCGCTCGGTTACAAAGTGCACGCCTCAACAAATGACTTTCCTAGAAGAGTCGGGTTAACTATCTTAAATAGTTCACCGCCACCCCAAGACTTCTGAATGCCAATGCAACCTAGCCGCGCGAGATTGGCCAGAGCAAGCCGAATATCTTCAGTTGCTTCCGGCAGTTGGTCTTGCTTCCCATCGTCTTTTCCAACGGCCGCCTCAACGGGCAACTTTCCGACTTCTACTCCTTCATGCCTAGTCTGGTCATACGGAAGTGCATAAATCTTTTGCAGGATTGCAGCCTCCAAAGGCGTGAGTTGCTCCAAGACGGAAATATATGCGCGCTGCAAAGTTGCAGAACTGGCGCCATTAGCCGCATTGACCAATAGCTTTGCCCACAAGTCTTGGAGATAGTCATCGTCTTCAAGAGATGCAGCTTCAAGGAGAGGAATCGCTAGTTTTAGAGGGATGTGCCGGGTTGGTTGGGTGAGCCCGATCTCTTTAAGCATCTGATCGGCTCGCTGCATGAGTCGAAGCTGCCGTTCCCAACGCATGTATTTAAGCTTATCCTAAAATATGCCTATCCCTTGCTCAAGCGGGCCGGCCACGAAGCGTGAAATGAACCCACCAAACTTTTGGCCGGCGTCAATCACTTTGCCTGTTGCCTTCGCAACCTCTTGCACCGCCTTCGCAGACTCTAAAACTGGATCTTTATCACTCATGAATGCCCCGCGAATCTAACGTGATTTACACCGCAAAGCACTGCGGAGGAAAGCTGAATTGTCACCTAACCAAATTGTCATTGGTCCATATCCAGACTGCGCAGGCTGCTCTCATAAAAATAGCGACATATCCCGTAGTTTGCTGCCCCCCGATTTCGGCCATTCAGTCAGGACCTATATCTGCATCATTCGGGTGAAATTTTTAACGTCGGCTTTCGCTGCACAGCCGACATCAGCAGAGCAATCAAATTGCCCCGCCAATACTCACACCGCCGGATCGCGGATTTCCCAGCGGACTTCGTCGATCTTTTTGAGCAGCTCTTCGGGCAGCACGGTGCCCCAAGCGT
>JAIXVK010000159.1 GCA_027483085.1 Comamonadaceae bacterium
CACGGCGCAAGGCGCTCAAATGCGCGCCGCAACCCAAGGCTTCACCAATGTCTTCGCCAAGAGTCCGTATATACGTCCCCTTGCTGCAATCCACTACCAATTTGATAGCAGGCTCCGAGTTATCCATGTGGGCGGAAAGCTGTTTCAGCCCATGAATCACCACATGGCGAGCCTCACGCTCTATCTCGATACCGGCCCGCGCGTATTCGTACAAGGCCTTGCCATCCTTCTTCAAGGCACTGTGCATCGGCGGGACCTGTGCAATCGGGCCTGTAAACCGCAATAGCACTTCATCCAGCTGCTCTTGCGTGAACGCCACAGGGCGCTTAAGCAAGATTTCACCTTCGGCATCCGCGGTGCTGGTCTTGATACCTAGGCAGACGGTTGTCTCGTAAGCCTTGTCGGCATCCAGATGCATCTGGCTGAATTTCGTCGCCGCACCAAAACACAAGGGCAAGACACCCGTTGCCAAGGGATCCAAGGTACCGGTGTGCCCTGCCTTCTCGGCCCTGAGCAACCACTTGGCTTTCTGCAAAGCCTGGTTACTGGACAAACCCAAAGGCTTGTCCAGTAACAGCACCCCGTGAACGGGGCGCCTTGCAACCCGTGCACGCGGCGCATTCATGGTGTCAATCCTCTTTGGCGCGCGAAGACACCGCACGGGCAATCAATGCGTTCATGTCTGCAGCCCGTTCAGTGGTCTGGTCAAAAATGAAATGCAGTGTCGGCACCGTGTGGATATGAAGACGCTTGAACAAGCCCGCGCGCAAAAAGCCCGCAGCCTGGTTCAGGCCTTCAGCCGTACCTACAGGATCGCCCACCAACAGGCTGAAAAACACCTTGGCATGGGCATAGTCCGGCGTCACCTCCACGCCTTGAATCGTGACCATGCCGACCCGGGGGTCCTTCAATTCGCGAGCAATCAGTTCCGCCAGATCACGCTGGATCTGGTCGGCCACCTGAAAGGTCCGATTGGGGGTAGAAGACTTTTTACGCACGCAGTGACTCTCGCTTACAGGGTACGGGCGATCTCTTTGATCTCAAAGAACTCGAGCTGATCGCTTTCCTTGATGTCGTTGTAGTTCTTGAGCTTGATACCGCACTCGAAGCCTTCTTTGACTTCGCGTACATCGTCTTTCATACGCTTCAAGGAGTCCAACTCGCCGGTGTAGATCACAACGTTGTCGCGCAACAGACGGAAATGGGCGCTGCGCGTCACATAACCGTTGGTCACCATACAACCCGCGACCGTACCGATCTTGGACGCCACGAACACCGTGCGGATTTCGGCGGTACCGATAACTTCCTCACGCTTCTCGGGCGCCAACATGCCGGACATGGCCGCTTTCAACTCATCCACGGCGTCGTAAATGATGTTGTAGTAACGGATGTCAACGCCATTGCCTGCCGCCAACTTGCGGGCGCCGGCATCGGCACGGGTGTTGAAACCAATCACGATAGCTTTGGATGCAATCGCCAAGTTGATGTCGGATTCGCTGATACCACCCACGGCGGAGTAGACCATCTGCACCTTGACTTCGTCAGTCGACAGCTTGAGCAGTGACTGCGCCAATGCTTCTTGCGAGCCTTGCACGTCGGCCTTGACAATGATCGGCAGCATCTTGACATCGCCACCACCAATGTCTGCAAACATGTTTTCCAACTTGGCTGCTTGTTGCTTGGCCAACTTGGTGTTGCGGAACTTACCGGCACGGTAGGTCGAGATCTCGCGTGCCCGGCGTTCGTCGGACAACACCATGAACTCGTCGCCAGCCTGGGGCACTTCGGTCAAGCCTTGGATTTCCACAGGAATGGAAGGACCCGCGGTTTCGATCTTGTGGCCGTTCTCGTCCAGCATGGCACGCACGCGTCCATAAGTCTGGCCTGCCAGCACCACATCGCCCGCTTTCAAAGTGCCGGACTGCACCAATACCGTGGCAACCGGGCCGCGGCCCTTGTCCAGCTTGGCTTCGATCACCAGACCCTTGGCCATGGCATCCACGGGAGCCTTCAACTCCAAGACTTCGGCTTGCAACAACACCTGCTCGAGCAAGTCATCAATGCCCATGCCGGTTTTGGACGACACTGGAACGAATGGCGAATCGCCACCGTATTCTTCCGGCACCACTTCTTCCACCACCAGCTCTTGCTTGACGCGCTCCAAGTTGGCATCGGGCTTGTCCGCCTTGGTGATCGCAACCACCAAAGGAACGCCAGCCGCTTTGGCGTGCTTGATCGCTTCTTTGGTCTGTGGCATCACGCCGTCATCGGCCGCCACCACCAAGATCACAATGTCAGTGGCTTGTGCACCGCGGGCACGCATGGCCGTAAAGGCCTCGTGACCGGGGGTATCCAAGAAGGACACCATGCCACGCGGAGTTTCCACGTGATAAGCACCGATGTGCTGGGTAATGCCACCAGCTTCACCCGCAGCCACCTTGGCGCGGCGGATGTAGTCCAGCAAAGATGTCTTACCGTGGTCCACGTGACCCATCACGGTTACCACTGGAGCGCGCGGCAACGAGACAGACTCTTGGCCTTGCACTTCGTCATCGGTAAACGCTTCCGGATCATCCAGCGCAGCCACAATGGCCTTGTGGCCCATTTCTTCCACCATGATCATGGCGGTGTCTTGGTCCAGCGGCTGGTTGATCGTGACCATCTGGCCCATTTTCATGAGCGCCTTGATCACTTCAGAGGCCTTGATCGCCATCTTGTGCGCCAACTCGGCCACGGTGATGGTTTCCGGCACGTGAACTTCAATGACGCGTGCTTCCACAGGCGCAGCCTGCTGGTTGTGATGGTCATCACGGTCACGGTCATTGCCACGGCGTCCCTTGGGACCCGCACGCCAGTTGCTGGAACGACCAGCACCGGCAGACGTATCACCCCGGGTTTTCAATTCTTTCTTCTTGGCAGGATCCCCAGCCCAGCTGCTGGACAGCTTGGCAGACTTCACCTCTTTGCCATTGCCGGCAGGTGCAGCGGTGGTCGCTGCGCCGGGCGCAGGCTTGCCGGGTTTGGCCACTGCCGAACCGTTGGCCGGCTTGTGCAGCGTGCCCTTCATGCCCGCCTTGGCATCAGCAGCCGGCTTGGGCTCTTCCACCTTCTTGGGCGCAATCATGACCTTCTTGGGAGCAGCCATCATCGAGCGAATAGCAGCAGCCTCGGCCTCTGCCTTGCGACGACGCTCACCCAAATCCGCTGCACGCGCAGCTTCTTCGGCAGCGGCCGCCTTGGATGCTTGTGCGGCAGCATTAGCGCGCTCTTGAGCGGCAATCTTCGCAGCGGCTTCTGCGGCTTGCGATGCTGCGGCGGCATCCACGGCCGGAGCGGCAGCTACAGGCGTGGCTTTCACCGTCGCCTGCACCTGCTCTTGCGCTTTACGGGCAGCAGCGGCTTGGGCTTCACGCTCTTGTGCAGCGGCTTGCTCAGCAGCAGCCTTGGCACGCGCTTCCTGCTCTTCGCGTTCGCGGCGACGCTGGGCCAACTCTTCTTCTTGACGGCGAATCAGTTCGGCCTGACGGCTGGCTTCTTCTTCGCGGCGAGCCAACTCGGCGTCTTCAGCAGCTTGCGCAGCATTGGCGGCAGCCATGTCTTGCTCTTCCACTTCTACGGTGGATTCCACACCATCATCGCGGCGCACAAACGTGCGCTTTTTACGCACTTCCACCTGGATAGTGCGGGCCTTGCCGGTGGCATCGGCCTGCTTGATTTCGGTTGTTTGCTTTTTCACCAAGGTGATCTTTTTGCGCTCTGGGCTGGCAGTGCCATGGCTATTCTGCAGATAGCTCAACAAGCTGTGTTTGTCTGCATCGGTCAGCGGATCTGCGGCGGAGGCTTTGGGCACTCCGGCGGACTTCAGCTGTTCAAGCAGGGTATCGGTAGATTTTTTGAGTTCATTGGCAAACTCGGCAACGGTCGTACTGGACATATTCTGTGAAACCTTTCATGACCGTTACTCTTGAGAAGCGCCGTCATTGGTAAACCAATGCTCACGCGCCTTCATGATCAGGGCCTTGGCCTCGTCCGCAGACTGGCCGGTAATATCTGTCAATTCGTCAACGGCAAGGTCAGCCAGTTCGTCACGGGTATGCACACCGCCGTCTGCCAATTTGCCGATCAATTCAGGGGTCAAGCCCTGCAAGTCACGCAGGTTCTGCGAGACCTCTTCCACACTTTCTTCGTGTGCAATTTCCATGGTCAACAGTGCGTCTTTGGCACGGTTGCGCAACTCATGCACGGTGTCTTCGTCGAAGGACTCGATCTCCAGCATCTCTTGCAGCGGCACGTAGGCCACTTCTTCCAAGCTGGTAAAGCCTTCGGCAATCAGGATGTCGGCGATTTCCTCGTCCACATCCAGCTTTTCCATGAACAGCTTGCGACCGGAGTCTGTTTCGTTCGCCAATTTCTGGGCGGACTCTGCAGCGTCCATGATGTTGATCTTCCAACCGGTCAGCTCGGACGCCAAGCGCACGTTTTGACCGCCACGACCAATCGCAATCGCGAGGTTTTCTTCGTCGACCACCACATCCATGGCGTGACGCTCTTCATCCACCACGATAGACGACACGTTGGCGGGGGCCAAGGCACCAATCACAAACTGGGCTGGATCTTCGCTCCACAACACAATGTCGACACGCTCACCGGCCAATTCATTGGTCACGCCATTGACGCGGGTACCACGGACACCCACACAGGTGCCGATCGGATCCACCCGCTTGTCGTGGGACAAAACGGCGATCTTGGCGCGGGAGCCAGCATCACGGGCGCACGACTTGATCTCCAGCAGGCCTTGTTCGATCTCGGGCACTTCCTGGCGGAACAGCTCAATCATGAATTCGGGCGCAGAGCGGGACAACACAATCGGTGCGCCACGCAAGGTCAGATCTACTTCCATGATCATGGCTCGGACCCGGTCACCTGTGCGCAGGTTTTCCTTGGGGATCATTTCGCCACGACGCAAGCGCCCTTCGACACGGCCGGATTCGACAATGATGTCGCCCTTGTCCATGCGCTTGACGGTGCCTACGAAAATCTTCTCGCCGCGCGACATAAAGTCGTTGAGCAGCATTTCGCGCTCAGCATCGCGGATTTTTTGCAAAATCACTTGCTTCGCAGCCATCGCACCGATACGGCCGATTGGCACCGACGCCACAGGCTCTTCGATGTACTCATCAACTTCGATGTCAGCGATTTGCTCTTTGGCTTCGAACAACAGGATTTCCTGGTCAGGCAATTGCAGACCGGCCTCATCGGGGACCACATGCCAGCGGCGGAACGTCTCGTAATTGCCGCTATCGCGATCCAAGGCGACGCGGATATCCACATCACCGGCGTACAGCTTTTTGGTGGCTTGCGCCAGAGCAGCCTCTACGGCGCCCAGCACCACATCACGCTCCACGTTTTTCTCACGGGAAATTGCTTCAACCAGCATCAACAGTTCGCGATTCATGCCATGACTCTCCTGAACACTCTAATCAACCAATACAAATCGAATACGGGGCAAGGAACTCAGACCTCGTCCACTTGCGCCTGACCGTTACGGCCTTTGAAATTCACAATCGGCGCCAAACGGGCTTCGCGCAGCTCATCCAGTGCAAAGCCCAGAGCCTGCAAAGGTGGCGGAACGCGCTTTTTACTTACTTTTTGACCGGGCTTGGGCTCAGGAGCATCGCTCCACACGATTTGCCAACCCATGCTGCCGTCCGCTGCAGGAACCCGCTCCAACGTGCCGCGGAATTTTTTGCGGTTAGCACTGACCTGCCCATTGGCAGCTGCACCCATGGGCACCTTCAAGGTGATGTCGATCACTTGGCCAGCAAAACGCTCGAAATCCTGCACATGACGCAAGGGCCGGTCGATACCCGGCGACGAGATTTCTAGGCGCTTGTATTCAATGCCATCCACCTCCAGCGCAAACTGCAACTGGCGGTTGACTTTTTCGCAGTCCTCGACATTGATGAACTGCTCTACAACCGGCTGGTCTTCAACAGGGGCAACCCAGGGCAAATCGATGGTAATGCGCAGCAAGCCACCGGCGGAGCGCTCGATCTCAATCAAGTCATATCCCAGCCCTGCTACGGTTTGTTCAACGATGTCCTGTAATGCCACGTCTGTAATGCCTGCCTGATGTAAGGATGAAAAACGATCGACCAAAAAAAACGGGCGGTAATTACCCGCCCGTTTGGTCGTGAAGCCTGGATTGTACCTGAAAAGCGGCCCAAAGCCCTTGATTCTTAAGGAAATTACCGGCTGGCAGCGAGTAATTTTGCAGTGTAAGGATGCTGGGGCGCACTGAACACATCCGAGATGAGCCCCGCCTCTACCGCCCGCCCTTGGTGCATCACCACCACCCGGTGCGCCATGGCCTCCACCACCGCCACATCATGGGTAATCAGCAGATAAGAAAGCCCCCTGGACTTTTGCAGTCCTTGCAGCAGGCGGAGGACCTGCTGTGCCAATGTGACATCCAAGGCACTCGTGGGCTCATCCAGCACCAAAACCTCTGGCTCCAAAACCAAAGCCCGCGCAATTGCCAAACGTTGCCGCTGTCCGCCCGAGAACTGGTGCGGGTAACGCTCGAGCATGCCGGGAAACTGGGTCTCTGTGATGCCCACGGTTGCCAGTGCATCGACCACTCGCTGTTGCCGCTGCTCCCGGCTGATGCCCGGGCAATGAACATCCAAACCCTCCCCCACCAACTCCTCAACCGTCAGCCGGGGCGACAAGGAGGAAAAAGGATCTTGAAAAACGACTTGAACTTTTTTTCGGAGAATTACGTCTGCCCGAGAGCGCCCTGTCCAAGCCACCCCACCGACCTTCACGTCGCCCGCATACGGCACTAAGCCCAATGCGGCCAGTGCCAATGTCGATTTACCCGAACCGGACTCGCCCACCACGCCCAAGGTTTCACCGCGGCGCAGCTGAAAGTCCACCTGTTGCACTGCAGCAAATCGGCCCCGGGAGAACCATCCACGCCAACCAGGCCGGGCGACCGGGTAGTCCACGCCGACACCTGCCAGCTCCAAAACCACGGGCGCATCCGGCAGGAGCGGCGCCACATCGCGCACCGGCAAGCTATCCAGCAACTCGCGGGTATAGCGGTGCTGGGGGGCGGCAAACACCTCACCCACGCTGCCCTGCTCCACGATATGCCCCCGCTCCATGACCGCCACCCGGTCTGCAAATCGGCGCACCAGGTGCAAATCATGGGTAATCAGCAAAATCGCCATGCCTTTGCGCACCTGCAGCTCTGCCAACAAATCGAGAATCTGCTGGCGAACGCTCACGTCCAGGGCGGTGGTCGGCTCATCAGCGAGCAACAAGCGGGGTGAGCAGGCCAAGGCCATTGCGATCATGGCGCGCTGGCGCTGCCCGCCCGATAGCTGGTGCGGGTAGGCACCAGCACGGCGAGCGGGATCGTCGATCCCGGTATCCGCTATTAGATTGATAGCCATTTGCGCAGCTTCTGCGCGGGATACAGCCTGTTTTTCTTGCAAGACCTCAGCAATCTGCTCGCCAATGGTGAACAACGGGTTCAGAGCGGTCATCGGCTCTTGAAACACCATGGCGATATCTTGCCCGCGGATGCCGCGGAGCTGTTGCTCCGACAGCTCCAACAAATCGACAGCCCCTGACGCGGTGGCGAAATGCGCCGCCCCGGAAGTGCGAGCCCCTTGCGCCAAGCCCAAAAGGCTCAGCGCGGTTATCGTTTTGCCGGACCCGGACTCCCCCACCAACGCCAACTTTTCACCGGTCCGGATCATGAAGTCAACACCTTGGACCACGTCCTTGCCGTCAAAAGACACCCTGAGCTGCTCGACTTGCAGCAATACCGGCGATGGGTTCATAGATCCTGCTTCCGTGGATCCAAGGCATCACGCAAGGCATCGCCCATCTGGGTTAACAGGAGCAAGGTCACCACGAGCACCGCAAATGTCGATAGCGAGATCCACCAGGCATCGATGTTGTTTTTGCCCTGGGACAGCAATTCGCCCAAAGAAGGTGTGCCCGGCGGAACGCCCAAGCCGAGAAAATCAAGCGATGTCAGTGCCAAGATGGCACCGCTCATGCGGAATGGCAAAAAGGTCACCACCGGCGTCAAGCTGTTGGGCAAGATATGGCGGGTCATGATGACCCTATCTGAAACGCCCAACGCCCTTGCCGCCCGCACATAGTCCAGCTGCCGGTTGCGCAAAAACTCCGCCCGCACATAGTCTGACAGTCCCATCCAGCCGAACAGACTCAACAAGACCAGGAGCAAACCCACGCTGGGTGCAAACACTGCGCTGAAGATGATGAGCAAGTACAGCTCAGGCATGGAGCCCCAGATTTCAATGGCGCGCTGCATCACCAAATCGGTTTTACCGGCGAAAAACCCTTGTACCGCGCCTGCCAACACGCCTAAAACCACGCCGGTCAGCGTCAGCGCCAACGCAAACAGCACACTCACCCGGAACCCGTAGATCAACTGGGCCAGCAAATCGCGGCCCCGGTCATCGGTGCCCAACCAGTTGGCACGACTGGGAGGCGCCGGGTTGGGCGCTGTCGCGAAATAGTTCAAGGTCTTGGGGCCATAGCGATTGGGAGCGAACAAGGCCCAATTGCCTTCTTGCGACAAGCGCTGCTGAATAAAGGGATCCAGATAGTCCGTGGGGGTGGCAAAGTCGCCGCCAAAGGTGGTTTCCGGGTAATCGCGCACTAGTGGCCAATAGGTTTGGCCTTGATACACCACCACCAAGGGGCGGTCATTGGAGATCAATTCTGCACACAGGCTCAGCAAAACCAGCGCGACAAAGGCCCACAAACTGACAAAGCCCAGCCGATTGCGACGGAAGCGGCGCCATGCGCGTGCAGCGGGTCCAGGGTTATTCGAATGTGACACGGGGATCGACCCAGGCGTAACAGAGGTCGGACACCAGCTTGGTGACCAAACCTATGAGGGTGAACAAATAGAGGGTGCCCATGACTACGGGATAGTCACGCCGGATCACACTCTCGTAACTGAGAAGCCCGAGACCATCCAGCGAGAACTGGGTTTCGATCAGCAGCGATCCGGTGAAGAACGCACCGATAAACGCCGCCGGAAATCCGGTGACGATGGGGATCAGCGCATTACGCATCACGTGCTTCCAAAGCACCATGCGCTCCGGCAAGCCTTTGGCCCGGGCCGTCAACACATATTGCTTACGGATTTCCTCGAGAAACGAGTTTTTGGTCAGGATGGTGATAGTGGCGAAACTGCTCATCACCATGGCGGTCACCGGCATGGCGATATGCCACAGGTAGTCCACGATGCGCGCACCCCAACTCAAGCTCTCCCAATCCGAGGAGGTGAGTCCGCGTAGCGGAAACCATTGCAGTTGCCCGCCAAACACCACCAACAAAGCCACACCGAGGACAAAGCCGGGGATCGCAAACCCGACCAGCACGAGAGTACTGGTCACCAGGTCAAACCGTGTGCCTGCACGGACGGCTTTGGCAATGCCTAAGGGCACCGCGATGCCGTAGCTGATGAAAAAGGTCCATAGCCCAAGGCTCATGGAGACCGGCAACTTCTCCCAAATCAGCTCAGACACTTTGCGATTCTGAAAAAAACTGGTTCCCAAGTCGAAGCGGGCGAACTGCTTGAGCATCTGCCAAAAACGCTCCGGGGCCGGCTTGTCAAACCCGTACAAAGCCTTGGCTTGCTCCAGGCGCTTGGGATCCACCCCCTGCGCTCCGCGGTAACTCAAGCCGCCTTCGGCCCCCACGCTGGCGCCTGCCTTGGC
>JAIXVK010000654.1 GCA_027483085.1 Comamonadaceae bacterium
AACCGAGGCCCCATTGGGCGAACACTTTTTGTGGGATAGCAAAGCCGGCATTGGCCTGTGCGGCGACTGGTGCATCGGCCACCGTGTGGAAGATGCCTTTGTCTCCGGCCTGGAACTCGCGCTAGCGATTTAGCCCCCACGCTCCGCCGCTACGCGGGTCGCTGCCCCCCACAGGGGCCTTCGCGCCTTGGGGCGGCCCGGCGGCGCTCAAGCCAGAATGTCTTCCCCATGTACAGAGGTCGCTTTGCCCCCTCCCCCACGGGCCCGCTGCATGCGGGCTCTTTGCTTGCTGCACTGGCCAGCTGGCTGGACGCCCGTGCCCACGGCGGGCAGTGGTTGGTGCGGATTGAAGATGTTGACACCCCGCGCTGCGTAGCAGGAGGGGGCGATTTCATCCTGCATCAACTCGCCAGCGTGGGCCTGGTGGCCGACGAGCCTCCGGTCTGGCAAAGCCAGCGCAATAGTCTCTACCGGCAGGCGCTCGACACACTGATCGCTGCCGGAAGTGCCTACCCCTGCGCTTGCTCCCGCAAAGACATTGCACAAGCACTGGCGCAAATGGGCGCGGGCAAGGCGCGTAACGGCGAACTGGTCTACCCCGGCACCTGCCGCCACGGTTTGCAAGGGCGTGAAGGCCGTGCGTGGCGCCTGCGCACTGACGCTCATAGTTTTAAGTCAAAAAGCCCTCTAGCCCGCATATCGCCTGCGCTACCAGCTCCTGATTTCATAGCAAATGTGAATGATGACGGTCTATGGACATGGCATGACCGGCGCCTCGGTGAGCAGCAGCAAGACCTTGCCCGCGAGGTCGGCGACTTCGTGCTGTTGCGGGCAGACGGCTTGTGGGCCTACCAGTTGGCGGTGGTGGTGGACGATGCCGACCAAGGCATCACCCACATCGTGCGGGGCGAAGACCTAGCGGACAACACCGTGCGCCAGATCGCACTGCAAGTGGCCTTGGGGCTGCCTGCGGTGCGCTATCTGCACACCCCTTTGGTGCTAGGCACCAATGGGGAAAAACTCAGCAAACAAAACGGAGCTGCAGCCCTCGACCTGAGCAACCCGGATACGACGCTCGCCAGTGCCGCTGCTGCGCTGGGCTTGTCTGAGACAGCGGGTGACAGAGCCAGTGCGCTCAGCGCCTGGACCGCTGAGTGGCGCAGCCGTTACGGCATGTAACAGTGGTTTGCAGCGACCCGGGCTGCACAAACCGTCAGCTCAGGCGCGGTACCTCGTGCCCGCCTTCTACCGTGAACTGCGACATCTGACGCACCAGCTCCGCCGCCTGGACCTTGAGGCTGCTGGCAGCTGCGGCAATTTCTTCCACAAGCGCAGCGTTTTGTTGGGTGACTTGGTCCATCTGACTCACGGCCTCACCGATTTGCGAGATCCCGCTGGACTGCTCGCGGCTCGCCGCGCTGATTTCTGTCAGCAAGGTGCTGACCTGTTGGGTCGAACGCAACATTTCGTCCATCGTGGCACCGGCTTGGTCGGCCAGTGTGGAGCCATGGGACACACGGTCTACGCTGGCATCGATCAGGGCCTTGATTTCTTTGGCCGCTATCGCACTGCGGCCCGCCAGCGAACGCACCTCAGACGCCACCACTGCAAAACCGCGCCCTTGCTCGCCGGCCCTGGCCGCTTCGACGGCGGCATTCAAGGCCAGGATATTGGTTTGAAACGCGATGGCTTCAATCACGCTCACAATGCCTGCGATTTCGCGGGACGAGTCGTTGATGCCCTTCATGGTCTCCACGACCTGCCCCACAGCAGCACCGCCGCGTTCGGCAACCTCGGCGGCTTGCTGGGCGAGCCGCTCAGCCTGTTGGGCCGCTTGGGCATTTTGGTTCACCACGGACGTCAGCTCTTCCATGGAGGCGGCTGTCTCCTCCAGAGCACTGGCCTGGCTCTCGGTCCGGGCGGACAAGTCGTGGTTGCCTTGCGCAATTTCAGCGCTGGCATTGGACACGTTGTCTGCCACCAAACGCACCGACGATACGGTGCTGTTGAGGCCTTCGCGCATGGTTTGCAGCGCCTCTTGCAGCGCTCCCAAGCTGTCTGTGCGCCCCGGGTCCAGGGCCACATGGGTGGCCAAATCGCCTGCAGCGATCAACTTGGCCGCCTGGGTGCTGCCGCGCACCGGTTTTTGGATACTGGCCAACACCAGCCGGTACACCACAAACACCACCGCCGCAGCCACCAGTGCGGTCACCACCATGGCGGTCACGCTGAATGCGTGCGTGTCTTCAAACTCTTGCATGGAGCTGGCAGCAAACGCATTGGCGTCGACCACCGTGGCGTCCACACCAGCCCGGTGCTGTTGGTACAAGGCATGAACCGCGGGCAAATTGGTGCGGGCTACTTCGGCTTTGCCTGCGGTGAAAGGCTCAACCACCTGGCTGCGGGCAGCCGCCAAAAAAGCCTGCGCCGCTCTGTGTTGCTCACCCAAGAGCTTGGCCTCCAGGCCGAAAGGCGGGTTCTTTTTCCAGAACTCCACCCGCTGGTCGTATTCGGTGGTCAGCTCGTCGAAACGCTTCTTACCGTCTGCTGCGGACACGCTTCCGTCCAGCATGAGCGACAAAACCAGCCGGGTCTCGATCAGATACATCGGGGGCGGCAGGATGTCGGCCACCACATCTTTCCCCGCATAGACCTTCAGCGCAGAGGCATCCAGCTTCTGAAT
>JAIXVK010000441.1 GCA_027483085.1 Comamonadaceae bacterium
CGTATTGCGTGAAGCTCAATGCGAAGCTCATCACAAACGGGAAGAGCTTGAAGCCCAGCACCCCGATCACAAAGGGCAGTACAAACAGAAAGCCTGTTGTTTTGTTTTCGTACATATTTTTGGTCCTTGCTACAGCCAGTAACTTTAGTAGCGCGACACGGTGTGGGCTTCGATGTAGTCGAAGTTGATGTCTTCGCCAAGCCCCGGTTTTTGGGACAGGTGAACGAAGCCTTCGCTGTCCATCGGGTCGACCAAGGCATGCAGGTAAGCCGGCACGTCGTCGTACTCCAGGAACGGGTGCAGCAAGCCCCGTTCGTACCACTTGCAGTTTTTGATGGCCGCGCACGCTGCCAGGTTGGCTGCCCCGTTGCCGTGTACTTCGCAGTCCATTCCGAATGCCTCGGCCAGATGGGCGACCTTCAACGTCGGTGTGATGCCGCCTACGCCGGGTACACCTGCACGCAAGATGTCGCAGGCACCGTGCTGCACCCAGGCTGCGCGACTGTAGTGTTTGCCCGAAAGGCTCTCAGGCCCGAGGATGGGAATATCGAGTTGCCCTGCGAGCCACGTGTAGGACTCCATGCTTTGTTCGTTCATCATTTCTTCGAACCAAGCGAATTGGAGCTTTTCGAGCGCACGGCCGATGCGCAAAGCGTCTACACGGCTGTAGTTGTGATAGCCGTCCAGCATCAACGCGATATCCGGGCCCACGGCTTCACGGACAGCAGCACAGGCCTTGATGTCCATCTCCACATCCGGAGCGAAGCGCACTGGGGGCATCCAGGTGTGGATCTTGATGCCTTTGTAGCCGCGCGCTACCAGCTTGAGTGCAAAGTTGGCGTAGTCATCAGGTGTGGCCAGCCCGCCTGGTAACTCGTCGCCGCACATGGTGCTGCCGTAAGCGGGCACCTTATCGCGGTAGCCACCAAGAAGGCGGTACACCGGGGTTTGCAGTGCGCGACCTGCCAGATCCCACAGCGCTTGCTCGACGGCGGCAAGCGCCCTGTCGGTCAATTGGCCGGCGCTTCCACGTTGGCGGTGCTCAAGGCTCTTCCAGATTTTTTCCCGCTGCATCGGGTGTTGCCCGAGGGCCGCTGGGCGGACAAAGGCCTCCAACACGTGAGAGCGCACCACTTCTTGGGGCGCGAATGCATAACCCTTATCGCCGGTATCCGCCTCTAGGGTCAGCAGTGCCATTTTTGCCTGGCTCTCTGCGCCCGGGTGAGAGTGCCCATCGCTGTCCACCGACCGCCGGGTGGGGTAGGTGAATATCTGCCCTGTAATTTTTTCGATCTTCATGGGATGTCCGCAAATTGATACAGTGACTATAGACCAAGACGTCTGACGTCTTAGATGGTACTAACCCTGATGCGTCGTAAATTGGGTGATCGAGATCATTCGCACCCTCATTAAAATCTGACTCATATGACCACCCCCTCCCCCAAACCTCTTACCAGCAAAAGCCAGCCACAGCGGGTGGTCGACAGTCTTCAGGCGCGCATCCTGGCGGGCGAGCTCAAGCCCGGGGACCGCATTCCACCGGAGCCATTGCTGATGCAAGAGTTCAGCGTGAGCCGAACGGTGGTCCGCGAGGCGATGTCCAGCCTGCAGGCCAGTGGCTTCGTGAAGACCCGTCACGGAATAGGCACATTTGTGCTGGAGCGGCCTGTGAACGGCGGCCTGTTGTCAGCTCCGCCGCCAGAACTACATGTCAAGCAAACCTTGGCCATGCTGGAGCTGCGGATCAGCCTGGAATCCGAGGCTGCAAACCTCGCGGCCTTGCGCCGCACGGAGGCTCATTTGGCGGTGATGCGCGACGCCTTGCAGAGCTATCGGACCAACTGGCAGGCGGGAAAGAGCACGGTGGAAGACGACTACCGTTTCCACGCTGAAATTGCGGCCGCTACCGACAACCAGTATTTTTTGGAAGTGCTGGGCAACCTAGGCAATGCCACCCTGCGCTCTCACTCCCACGAAGGCACAGAGACCGCCAAGAGCCATGCAGCGGCGGGCCAGTTCGGCGAGGCACTCCCCATTTTGTCGGACGGAAAAGAGATCGCCCAACGCGAGCATGAAGCCATCTTCGACGCCATCGCGCGCCAGGATGCTGCGTCTGCCAAGGCTGCCATGTTCATGCACTTGAGCAACAGCCGCGAGCGACTGCGGCGCAAGATCGAAGCGGCCTGACCCCGCCCCCGCCCCGTCGCCGGCAGGGTTTTCACTGATTTTGGATTTCAGACTTTCTCCTAAACTTGATTTCAGTCATCTGACGTCTGACTTATGACGAGTTAACTGATTTCACACCAACGAGGAGATTTGAAGTGCGCCCTATTCCATCCACCCTGCTGCCGCTCACCCTGTGTGCATTGATCAGCAATGCATTTGCGCAGTCGGCACCAACACCCGCCCCTGCATCCACTGCACCAGCGGTCACCTCCGCTATCCCGGTCAAAATCTCTGGCCGCCTGGACGTTGGCCTGAGAAGCGCCATTCCTTCGGACCTATCCAAAGAAACGACCTCATCGGAAGCGGTGGATGAAGGTTCGAATGCACGCCTGAATTTCTCCGGCGCTTCTGACATTGACAGCGATCTGAGCAGCTATTTCGTGATCGAAATGCGCTTTAACGCCGACAACGGAGCGCAGAACGACAGCGCCGCTTTGTTCAAAGACAAAGCATGGGTTGGTTTGAACAGCAAAAAATACGGCGACCTGAAGCTCGGCCGCCTGCACTCTCCGCAATACGGTATCTCGACAGCAGGCCGCTATGAGGCGGTCAGCGGCGACAGCTATGCCTCCATGGGATCACGTGGCGCTCTGGCGGCTAACCAGTGGAACAACGCGATTTACTACACCACCCCCACTGCCAACGGCTTCAACGCCGGCCTCACGTTCAGCAAAGGTGAGAAAACGGCAGCAAATGGCATCGGTGCCCACCTGGCCTATACCAGTGGCCCTGCATCGGCGGCATTTAGCGTCCAACAAGAGCAAGACAAGTGGGACACCACCACTCAAAAGACCATGGACACGGTGGCGATGGGCGCCTACTACGACTTCGGAATCGTGCGCGTCGGCGGCACCTATGCACGATCCAGCAAAGCCAACATCACCGGCAGCGGCAGTCAAGATGTTTTCACCGTTGGTGTTCGGGTGCCTTACGGCCCGGGAGAAATCCGGGCCTCTGTGCGCAACATCGACGAAACAGCGCGTAAATCTGCAACCGACGCCAGCTCCGACGTAGACAGCTTCCGTATCGGGATTGGTTACGCCTGGCTGCTGGATGCGACGAC
>JAIXVK010000046.1 GCA_027483085.1 Comamonadaceae bacterium
CGTCAAGGGCGATTGGTTGTCTTCCCACCCCAGCAACGACCAGCGCCTGGAAACAATCAGTCGCCTGGCCGCGCAGTACCAGACCCGTGAGCGCTATGACGATGATGGCCGCAACCGCTACCTGCAAGCCATCCAAAGCATGAACTTTGGTGACAGCCCCGACCAGGGGCTGGTGCGGGGCCAGAACTTCTACCATGAGCCTCTTGGTTTGGCTCTGACCGCACCGGCGGGCTGGTATGTGCAAAACGAGCCGGAGCAACTCGCCTTTATCAACACCGCCCGCGACGCTGCGCTGCTGGTGCGCGTAGTGCCCGCTGCGGCTGGCAAGGCGCCGGCCGATGTGGTCCGCAACCTGCTCAAGCCTACACAGGGCCGCTTGGAGCCCACCACCATCAACGGGCTGCAAGCCTCCCGTTTCACCGGTGCGCGGGCCGGTGCCAACGGCAGCAGCGTGCCGGTGGAGGCCACAGTGATCACCGGCCCCGGCGACCGGGTGTATCTGCTGCAATCCACGGCCAAAGATGCCAATGCCCTTGCCCGTGCGCGCGCAGGTTTGCGCGAGGCCGAGGGCAGCTTTCGCGCCCTGACCGCTCAAGACCGCGCTGCGGCCCGGCCATGGGTCATCAAGACGGCGCCGTACCCCAGGGGCGGGTTCGCCGAGTTGGCTAAAAACTCGCCGATTGCGCGGCCCGAGCAACAGTTGCGCCTGATCAACGGCTACTACGGCGGCGGTGAGCCTGCGGTGGGTCAGCTGGTCAAGGTTGTGGTTCCCAAGTAAGTTGCTATATTTTTAGGAGCGCATCGCGCACATTCTGCTTGCGCTAACGCCCATTTTGACCATGCCCCAACTCTCTATTTCCTCGCAGTTCGATGCCGGTGCCATTGAGGTGGTGCGTGCGGACGTGGCGCACGACATCCAACTGCGCATCCGCCCCGACACGGCTGCCGAGTTCGCCCAGTGGTTTTACTTTTGCCTGCAGGGTGCAGCGGGTCAGGCGGCGACTTTGCGGTTCATGAATGCCTCCGAATCCGCCTACCCCAGAGGCTGGGAGGGCTACCAGGTGCTGGCTAGCGAAGACCGTCAGCACTGGCGGCGCATAGACACCCACTACGACGGCACCGTGATGACGGCCCGCGTCACACCGCAGGGCAATGCCATTTACTTCGCCTATTTCGAGCCTTACTCTTACGAGCAGCATCTCGACTTGCTGGCTGCTGCGAGCGCTTCTCCGTTGGTCACCCTGCAGCGATTGGGCAGCACCGTGCAGGGGCGCGATATGAGCCTGCTGCGCATTGCAGACCCCCATACCCAAGTTCTGGAGGTCGATAAAAAGAATGTGTGGCTCATTGCCCGCCAGCACCCCGGCGAGACGATGGCGGAGTGGTTCATCGAAGGCTTTCTGGAGCGCCTGCTGGATGCCGATGACTCGGTGAGCCGCACCTTATTGCAGCGCTGCAACTTCTATGTGGTGCCCCACATGAATCCGGATGGCGCGGTGCTGGGTAACCTGCGCACCAATGCCGCCGGCGCCAACCTGAATCGCGAGTGGGCTGCCCCCAGCATGGAGCGCTCGCCCGAAGTCGCGCTGGTGCGCCAGGCCATGGAGTCCACCGGCGTGGACCTGTGCCTGGATGTGCACGGTGATGAGGCGCTGCCTTGCAACTTCGTGGTCGGCTCCGAGGGCACACCGGGTTACACCCCGCGTATTGCCGAGCTGGAAGACGACTTCAAAACCGACTGGATGCGCACCTGCCCCGATTTTCAGGACACCCTTAACTACGGCCGCGTGCCGGCCGGCCAGGCCAACTTGTCCCTGGCCACCAACTGGATCGCCCAGCGATTCGGTTGCATGGCCCTGACGATCGAGATGCCCTTCAAAGACAACGTCAACCTGCCCGACCCCGCCACCGGTTGGAGCGGCCAGCGCTCCAAGAAGCTGGGGGCCAGCGTGCTGCAGCCTTTGTTGCAGTGGTCAGTCTAGAGCCCGGTTAGTGCCCATGCGGTTCTGCCGGCGCACCACGGCGCCCATCAGCCCCAAGCCAGCTAGCAGCAGGGCATAGGTTTCGGGTTCCGGCACCGGAGCCAGTGCTTCCGTGTACACCACGTTGTCTATGGCAAAGCTGCTGCTGCAGCAAAGGGCGCCTTCAAAAACAATGCGGTTAAACGCTTGGCTTGACGTGAAGCCAATGAACTGCAAAGTACCTACGGGAGCTGTCGGTGGCAGGTAGCTACCGAGGTGGCTGTACGAGCCGTAGCCTGCCAAGCCGGCTGCGTCAATCCGGATGCTGGAGTAGGGCCGACCGGTCGGGTTCATGCCTGCGAACCAGGCTCCAAAAGCAACGACCGGTCTGTCGAAAACTAAATCCGCCCACGTGTATGTGGTGTTTACAAACAGGTTACTGGTCCCATCCACGCTGTAACTGAGGTTGGGTGCATCCACAGAAATGCTGTTGTGCGCCGTGAAGGCCCCGAGGTCCAGGTTGTTGGCAGGTTGATCCACTGTGAGGGCGTTAAAAGTTTCCGCCTGAACGGGGCCGGTTGCATTCAAAAAGCTGGCCTGATCGGTGTAAACCGTCAAGGGAGAGACGGCTGCAGCCTGTGCCGTAGTGCTCAGCCACAGGAGGAGAGTGAGTGCAATCGTTCTTTGGAAGATGGACTGGATCGATGACATGGGGGCTCCCTGTGTGTTGTCGAGTTTTGCGCGACAGTGGTTGATGACGGGAGACTAAAAGTTGCAATGGCGGGTCGCAATGCGCCTGCATGCGTAGACGGCGCTGGTTTCATACGCACTTGTGCGTATGAAACGCACGGATGGGCTTGCTGTTAGTCCGGTCGGACTATGCCGGTAGAAATTGCATGGAAATCAACGCTGGGCACGTTGTGCTTGTCTTGTCGATTGATAAGAATCTGCAACACATCCCCTTACTCGCAAGAGGCTGAGCTCCATGACCCGACAAGCGCAGGCAATGACTCTCCAGGCTTTCCAGGAGCAGGCCTTCGCTCGGCATTTGCTGATTGATTTGCCGTTTCCGATTACAGGTGCACTTCTCTTGGTCGTGGTGTGTGTCGGGTTGCTGCTAGGCAAAGCAGCTGTTTGGCTGATCGCACTCTGGACGGTCTGGACTCTTGCAACGGTTGGCGCCCGCATCTGGATAGAGGCGCGGATGCGCACGCGGCTCCATCAGCATGGCGTGCACAAAAAGATCCTGCATCAATACGCGTGGCTGTCAGTGCCGACGGGGGCTGTATCCGGCGTGTTCGCCTGTTTGTACTTTGATGCGCAAGATCCCGTCACGATGATGGTTCTTGCGACGTATATGACGGTGATCGTTGTGGGAGCCGTGGTGCCGACCTCGGTGTACCTGCCGACTTTTTTCTTGTTTGTCCTTTCCACGCATCTGCCCTATTTGTTTTTGCTGATTCGCGCAGGTAGCGAAGAGCACTTCATGCTGGTCGGTTTGAACGTGCTGTTTCTGGTCGTCACCTCACAATATGCGTATGCAGCGAATCGAATGCATCGGGAGTCGATCCGGCTTCGCTTCGAAAATCAGCAGTTGATTGCGGACTTGGGCGAGCGCAAAGCTGCCGCAGAGAGTGCGTCCAAAACCAAGTCACTTTTCTTGGCCGGCGTGAGTCACGATCTCAAGCAGCCGATACGTGCGATCGGTTTGTACCTTGGCGTTTTGCGGCATACAGAGCCTCCGGACAAGGCTAACGTTCTGGAGAGCGTGACTCTAAAAATGGAAAAAGCCCTCAGCGAACTTCACGGGCAGGTCAGTCGCTTGCTCGAGCTGTCGCGTCTGGAGTCTGGTGCGCTGCGACTGCATATAGAGCAAGTGTCTCTGGCGGGGCTGTTTGTCGGGTTGCATGCGCTGTTCGAACATCAGGCTGCCGCGAAAGGGATCCACTTGCGTTTTGCAAATTTGGACAGTCTTCGTTGCAAATCGGTGTGGGTGGATCGGCGGATGCTCGAATCGATTTTGCAAAACCTCATCAGCAATGCCATCAAGCACACGGGTGCGGGCGTGGTGTACGTAGGGGTGCGTCGCAGGACTCTGTACCGCGAAGGCGGGCAACTGTGTATTGAGGTTCGAGACAGTGGGTGTGGCATACCACTGGCGCAACAGGCGTACTTGTTTGATGCTTATCGCAGTTTTGACGACCGCAAGGCCAGCGATAGCCATGGCCTCGGCTTGGCAATCGCCAAGGCACAAGCCACTTACCTGGGGGCAGACATCACGTTGCGAAGCGCGCCCGGGCGGGGTTCTGTGTTTACCCTGTGTGGCGTGAGTACCCGCAACCAAAATGTGCCGGTAGACTTTCCCTGATGCCGGCACGTGGCGTCACAGCTCGCCGGGAGTGGTGGTTCCGCTCTGTGTGCGGATCGCATAGGCGGCCATTTCTGCGCTGTTGCGGATACCGAGCTTGTTGCGCAGATTCTCCCGGTGTTTGCGGACCGTGCCTTCGCTGATGTTGAGCTTCAGGCTTATCTCCTTGCTGGTCAGGCCGTCACCCACCAATTGCAGGATGGTTGTTTCGCTGCTGGTGAGCTTGTGTTCAGTATTCTGGGATTCTGCGTCATCGACAAAGAGACTTGCGATATCAGCGCTGATGTAGCGCCTACCCTGTGCAACTCTTCGGATGGCAAGCAGCAGTTCGCTACCGCTCTCGTTCTTCGGCAAATACCCTGCCGCGCCCAGCGCAAGTGCCGCCCTTACCGAGCCAGAGTCCATGCGTGCAGTCACCACGAGGGTGCGGGTTGCAGACTTTGCGGCTTGGAGCTCTCGCATCACTCCCAAGCCATCAAGCCCCGGCATACCAAGATCCAACAGGAGGATATCGGGCTGGAGGTGTGCTGCCAGTTCTACTGCCTCTTGGCCACTGGGTGCGACACCCACGCAGTGCATGTCGGGTTGGCTGGAGAGCAGCATCTGCAACGCGTCTGCGAGCATGGCGTGATCTTCAGCAATCAATATGCGGATGGGTGACATGGCAAAAGCGTTCCGGGGGGCAGGTGATCCGTGTAGTGGCCGTTCAAACTAGAAATCGCGCGGACCCAGTCTGAGCAGCCGTCACGCCAATTACTTGCCGTTCACACCCAACAGCTCCACCTCAAATACCAGCGTTGCGTTTGGGGGGATCACGCCACCCGCGCCACGGGCACCGTACGCGATGTCTGGCGCGCAGGTCAGCTTGGCTTTGCCGCCGGTTTTCATGCGCTGCAGACCTTCAATCCAGCACGGGATCACACCGTTGAGCGGGAAATCAATCGGTTGGCCGCGCTTGTATGAGCTGTCGAATTCACGGCCATCCGGAAAAGTGCCTTTGTAATGCACAGTCACCTTGTCAGTGGCTTTGGGGCTGGCCCCGGTGCCGTCTTTGAGGCTGCGGTACACCAGCCCGCTGGCGGTGACGACGGCGCCATCTTCTTTGGCAGCGGCTGCCGTGACAGCGTTTTGGGCAAATGCGCCCTGGGCCAACAAGGCCAGAGCAACACAGGAAATACGGAGGCTGGTTTTCATAGAAGGTCGTAGAGTGAGGTTGAAAATCAAATGGGTGTCAGAGCAGACTTGCCAAATTTTTACGCAAGGCGCCCATATCGCGCAACAATGGCTGCCATGAAGTTGTACCCCATTTTGTCTGCGCTATCGCCGCACGATGTGGTCGAAGCCCCGCCCCGTGAAGGGCTTGCCTCTCAATTGGAGATGATTCATCGTCTCGTCAGCACCCGCGTCGCGGTGGTAGACCGGATTGCGGTAGTCGCTCACGATGTGCAGACCGGGCTCTTGAAGACCTTGGTCAGCAGTAGCTATGACGACGGCCGCCCGCCGCACCACGAGGTCGCATTGGCCGATGTGCCCACCCTCAGCGCGCTGGCCCGGCAGCGGGGCACCCGGGTGATCCACGACATAGCCAGAGACCTCCAGTCTTCTTCTTCCCACAGCACCTGGCTCAAGCTCCACCACTACCAGTCCAGCGTGACCACGCCCATTTATCAGGGCAATGACTTGGCAGGCTTCCTGTTTTACGACGCCAAGCAGCTCCATGCATTCACCGACGCTGATGTGGAGAAGTTGGTCGAATTCACCGATCTGATTGCCCACCTGTTTTTGACGCAACGCCGTTTAGCCCGCGGCATTGTGAGCGCGATTCAGGTGGCGGTGGATATGGCTCGCTCCCGGGACTTCGAGACCGGTCAGCACCTGGAGCGCATTGCGTATTACTCGCGCATCATGGCGCATGCCCTGGCGCAGAGCCACGGCCTGAGTGACGAGTACATCGAGTACTTGGAGTTGTTTTCACCGCTACACGACATCGGCAAAGTGGGAATCCCGGATCACATCCTGCTCAAGCCCGGCAGGTTGGATGCGGAGGAATACGAGATCATGAAGCGGCATGTGCCCATGGGCGAAAGCATCATCCGTCGCATCAGCCAAGACTTGGGGCTGGTGGGCAGCCTGCAGGAGCAGGTCATGCGCAACATTGTGGCGACCCACCACGAACGTGGTGATGGGTCCGGTTATCCACGCGGGCTCACGATGGACCAGATTCCCCTGGAAGGACGCATTGTGGCAGTGGCGGACGTGTACGACGCGCTCAGCAACTGGCGTGCCTACAAGGACTCCTGGAATGACGACGCGGTGTGCACCGAGCTGCGTGCAGAGGCGGCTAAGGGTTTGCTGGACAAGACCTGTGTCGAGGCGCTGCTGGCAGCCACGGACGAAAGGGCGTCGATCAAGCTGCGTTTTGCGGATGCACGGGTCGCTGACGACTACGCTTAGAGGGGCTTTTGTGGGCGTGTCTGCTGTTGGCGAGCAGGTCTGAAAAAATAGACCCATGAAAAATCTGCAGCATTGGTTTCGCGGCCTTCTTTTTGTGTTTCTTGCGTGGTCCGCGGCATTCGCTGCTGGTGCCGTGAATGCCAGTGGTGCTGGAGCAGAGTTGAAGCCCGGCAGCGTGGTACTGATCCGCCATGCCTTGGCACCCGGAGTGGGCGACCCTGCGCAATTCGTGTTGAATGACTGCAGCACCCAGCGCAACCTCAATGACGAGGGGCGAGCGCAAGCGGTGCGCATCGGCAGGTTTTTCCGGCGGCTCCCGGTGCCCGTTGAGGCGGTCTGGTCCTCCCAATGGTGCCGGACCCGCGAAACCGCCGACCTCGCTTTCCCGGGTCAGCGCTTGGACCAGGCTGC